>NZ_JBSFTC010000582.1:0-3682 GCF_053590415.1 Nonomuraea sp. NPDC003201 | reverse complement strand
CCTCGCGCAGGCGCTGGGCCAGGCGGTGCGCCGCGGCCTCCCGGTTGCGCAGCTGGGAGCGGTATTCGGAGGCGGCGATCGTGATCGTCGGGGAGCCCAGCCGGTCGAGCGCCCTGGCCTTCAGCGCGGGCGGCAGCGCGGTGCTGGCGGCCACGTCGAAGACGAGTTCCACGCGGCTGTCGGTGGTGTTGACGCCCTGGCCACCGGGGCCCGACGAACGGGAGAAACGCCAGACGAGCTCGACGTCGGGAATGACGATCGAGTCGTTGACGATCAGCGGGCCGGGCATGGGCGGGACTCCTGTTCTCTCACCAGTATTAACAGTAAATGGGGGATATATGCCGCGCGCAACGGCATTTCCCATCCGCTCGATGGCGGACTGCAAGCGACGTGTGCCACCATCGCGCGTGGAGATCACGGGTGGGGAGGCGCTGTGACTGCGATCGTCGGCGTGCACGGGATCGGCAAGTACAACTATTACCTCGAGGCCGGGCGGTCCGCGACCGGGGCGGCCGAGGCCATGCGGGTCAAGTGGGACCGCTATCTGCAGGTGGCGCTCGGGGGCGAGGCGCGGCCGTACTTCAGCGAGGTCGCCTACTTCTCGCACCACCTGCACAGCGGCAAGGGCGGCGAGGAGGAGGCGAGGGCCGCCGCGGCGGCGGAGGGCCAGATCCAGCAGGTGCTCGTCGCCTGGGCGAAGAACCTGGGGGTGGGGGAGCACGTGACGGGGGCGCTCAAGTCGTTCACCGGCTGGCTGCTCGACCGGCTGGACGGCAGGTCGGCGGCGTTCGCCAAGCTGTTCGCGCCGGAGGTGGCGGCGTACCTCACGGACGCGATCAGGCGCGAGATGTGCCGGCAGGCCGTGGCCGACGCGATCAGGCGCAACCGGCCCAAGGTGGTGATCGCCCACTCGCTCGGCAGCGTGGTCGCGTACGAGACGCTGTGGGGCGACCCCAGCCTCCGGATCGACCTCCTGGTCACCCTGGGCAGCCCGCTCGGCATGCGCAACGTCGTCTTCGAGCGCCTCCTGCCCGCCCCCATCAACGGCCACGGCGAACGCCCCCCGGGCGTCAGGCGCTGGGTGAACATCGCCGACAAGGACGACATCGCCGCCATCCCGCCCAACCTGGCCGTCAGCTTCACCGGCATCGACGCCGAAGAGCTGGTCAACCTGGACTGGCTCGACTTTCACACGGTCGAGAAGTACCTAGGTTGCCCGGCGCTGGACCCGCATCTGCGACCATTCCTGGCATGACGTGGATTGTGTTCGACTACGGCGGCGTCCTGTGCCTGCCCCAGCTCGAGTCCGACAACGAGGCCATGGCGCGGGCGGTGGGCGCGGATCCGGACGCGTTCCGGCACGGCTACTGGGAGCACCGCCTGGAGTTCGACCGGGGGAGCCTGGGCCCGCTGGACTACTGGTCGGCCGTGCTGGACCGGCCCGTCACCCGGTCCGAGCTCGCCCGCCTGGTCGCCATGGACGTCGCGAGCTGGGCCTACCCGAACGAGAGCACGGTCATCCTGCTCGGCGAGCTGATCGGGGCCGGTCGTGACGTGGCGCTGCTGTCCAACATGCCCATCTGCGTCGGCGACGGCCTGGACGAGCTGCCCTGGATCGCCGAGGTCGGCCACCGCTTCTACAGCGGCAGGATGGGCCTGGTCAAACCCGACCGGGAGATCTACGACGCGATGGCCCGCGCGCTGGGCGCCGACCCGTCCGAGGTCGTCTTCATCGACGACCGCGAGGAGAACGTCGAGGGCGCCGAGCGCGCGGGCATGACCGGCGTGCACTTCACGGACGCGGCCACGCTCCGCGGAACGCTGTCTGGCGTTCACGGAGCCATCGGATGAACGCTCAGTGAGGTCATCGGCCGAGGCCGAACCTCGCGAACAGGACGACTGATGCTGTTCACCCGTGCTTGACTCGGCTGTCACGGCCGGGTCAGCGCGGGCGGACATACCTGTGAACGTGGACCGCAGAGCCTTCCTGACAGCGGCGACAGCCGGACTCCTCCTCCCCCAGACCGCCACACCGGCGGCAGCGGCCAGAACCCTCAGATCCGACCCGTTCACGCTGGGCGTGGCCTCCGGCGACCCGTCGGCCGACGGCTTCGTCCTGTGGACCAGGCTGGCGCTCGACCCGCTGGCCGGCGACGGCCGCGGCGGCATGCCCGCCCGTGACGTGGACGTGGACTGGCAGGTCTCGGCCGACGAGCGCTTCTCCAAGATCGTCAGGTCCGGTACGGCCACCGCCAGGTCGCGCGACGCCCACAGCGTCCACGTCGAGCTGGACGGGCTGGAGCCGGGGCGCGAGTACTTCTACCGCTTCAGAAGCGAGGGCAGGCTCTCCCCGGCGGCCCGCACCAGGACGACCCCCGCCGGGGAGACGCCGCTCAACTTCGCGGTGGCGGCGTGCGCGCACTACGAGCACGGCTACTACACGGCCTACCGCCGCCTGGCCGAGCAGGAGCCCGACCTGGTGGTGTTCCTCGGCGACTACATGTACGAGTACGGCCCCAGCGGCTACACGGCGCTGGCCGGCCGCGTACGCACCCATACGCCCGGCAAGTGCGAGACGCTCGCCGACTACCGGCTGCGGCACGCCCAGTACAAGAGCGACCACGACCTGCAGGCCGCGCACGCGGTGGCGCCGTGGCTGGTGGCGTTCGACGACCATGAGGTGGAGAACAACTGGGCCGGGCCCGTCTCCAGCACGAACGCGCCCGGCTTCACCACGCGCAGGACGCACGCGTTCCGGGCGTACTACGAGAACATGCCGCTGCGCCGCGCCAGCCTCCAGGGGGCGGTGCTCAGGGTGAACCGGCGGATCTCCTGGGGGACGCTGGCCCGCTTCCACCTGCTGGACACCCGGCAGTTCCGCGACGACCAGGCGTGCCTGGACGGCGTGCGGGCCGGGTGCGATGACCGGCTGGCGTCGGGGCGGACGCTGCTCGGGTCCGACCAGTGGCGCTGGCTGGAGAGCGGCCTGCGCGGCTCGACCACCCGCTGGAACCTGCTGGGGCAGCAGATCATGATGGCGCAGCGCGACTACAAGGTCGGGCCCGGGCGCGAGGTGAACCTGGACTCCTGGGACGGGTACGCCGCCGAGCGGACCCGGCTGCTGGGGTCGCTGGCGGGCACCGAGAACCCGGTGGTGCTGACGGGGGACGCGCACATGCACCACCTGGCCGAGCTCAAGACCGACTTCGACGACCCGGACTCGCCGGTGGTGGCCAAGGAGCTGATCGCCTCGTCGATCGCGAGCGACGGCGACGGGTACCGGGACCGGACGTGGATCGCGGAGGCGCTGCAGGAGAACCCGCACATCTCCTTCATCGACCAGCGGCGGGGGTACCTGATGGCGCGGCTGACCCGGGATGAGCTTTCCGTCGATTACCGGACATTGGACTACATCTCCCGGCGGGGCGCGCCGGCGAAGACCGCTCACCGGCTCACCATCCCCGCGACCACCGGTCCCGCGGCCGCCGGCCGGGCGGGCGCACCGCGCGTCGGCTGAACGTTTGCTGGGAGCAGCCTGAAAATCCCCTCAACCGTGCACACGCCTGGCGGGCTGGCCGCGCCTGCCGCACCCACCGGGACGCCCGCCGTACCCACCGGAGGCGCGCGCCCGCCTGGCGTGCCCGCCGGCGCAGCTGCCGTGCCCTTCGGACGCGCGAGGCGG
>NZ_JBSFTC010000581.1:0-3683 GCF_053590415.1 Nonomuraea sp. NPDC003201 | reverse complement strand
CCCCGGGGCGGGGTCCGCCCCGCGAGCTGGGTTTTTGCCACGCTACAAAAACCCTTCCCACACACCTCCACTTTTATCTTATGTCGCCCCCCTACCCGCCCCACCTCCTAAGGGCCCCGCTCGCGGGCACCGTCCCCCAACGGCCCCCGCGATGGCTCGCGCACCATGCCCGCGCGAGCCGGGTCCTCAGGCCGCCCTGGACTCGTGGTCCTCTGAGCGAGGCCGGAGCCGTACGACATCCGCCTCGATGAACCGGCCGCTGCCGCCCTCCGCGGGCTCCCCGTTGATGCGGGAGAGCAGCACCGGGTCGGCCAGCGCGAGCAGCACCCCCACCAGCAGCCCGACACCCAGCAGCACGAATCCGATGGCAACCATTTCCTGTCCCCTTCCGACATCTCCCAGCATCGGCGACACCCCATGGCTCCCGCCTCCGCTGAAGGACTGGTCTCCGGCCATGCGTCTCGGCCGAACGGCTGATACGAGATGTCCGACTTCCGGCCTAGGCTCGAGGCCGTGGTGGAGAGCAAGCGCATCGTGTACTGGATCCGGCGGCTGAGCGAGATCGCGATGATCGGCTGGCTGGGCATGATGCTGCTGCTCGACCTCGTGCTGGCCGGCGTCACCGGAGGCGTCCAGTGGCTCGTGCCGTTCTGCGGCGCGGCCGGCATCGCGGCCGTGGTGCTGCGGCGCCGCTACCGGATCGAGGGGTTCAGCATCATGCTGGCCCTGTCGTTCAGCACGTCGATCGTCATCGGCAGCACCGAGCTGCCGGGCGTGCCCGGGATGGCGGAGACGGGATCGCTGCTCATCCTGATCATCGGCGTGCTGCGGCACGTGGAGCCGGTGCGGCGGGCGGCCGTGCTCGCGTGCGTGGGCCTGATCGTGCTGCTGGCCGAGGCCGTCGGCCGCAGGTACAACGACTCGGGGCTGGCGTTCTCGTTCCTGCTGTTCGCGGGGTGGTCGACGGCGGCCGGGGTCGGCGGTTACCTCCGCTTCCAGCAGGAGCGCCGCACGGAGGCCGTCTATTCGGTACGGCGGGCCGAACGCCTCGAACTCGCCAGGGAGCTGCACGACCTGGTCGCCCACTACATCACGGGCATCGTGGTCCAGGCCCAGGCCGCGCGTACGGTCGCCGAGACCAAGCCCGAGGCGGTGGCGCCCGCGCTCGACGCGATCGCCACGGCCGGATCGGAGGCGCTGACCTCGATGCGGCGCATGGTCACGGTGCTGCGCACCGAGGACGACGCGGCCCGCAAACCCGGCGTCACGCTGGCCGACCTGCGGATGCTGACCGAGCGGTTCTCCGCCGAAGGACCGAAGGTGGCGTTCGAGATCGGGCAGGGGCTGGACGATCGCACGCTGCCACCCGAGGTCATGACCACTCTGCACCGGGTGCTCCAGGAATCGCTGACCAACATCCGCAAGCACGCCTCCCGTACCGCCTGGGTCGAGGCGGGGCTGCGGCGCTTCGAGAGGGTGGTGGTGCTGCGGGTGCGGAACTTCGGGTCGGGGTCAGATCCGAAGGTGTCGCGCCTCGGCGGCGGGTTCGGGCTGGTCGGGATGGCCGAGCGGGTGGAGGCGCTGGGCGGCAGGCTCTACGCGGGCCCGTCCGCCGAGGGTGCCTGGGAGGTGGTCGCCGAGTTCCCCCTCCCGTAGGGCCTGCTCGAACGCCTCGCCGCCCAGGACGGTCCGCAGCCGCCCGCCGATCCGCTCCACGTCCAGCCGCTCGCCCACCGGCAGGGGCGCCCCTGCCGCCGCCCGCATGGCCGTGGCCTCTCCGATCAGCCTGGCCGCCTCGACGTGCCTGCCGTCCTGGTCGAGCGACAGGGCTCCCGCCAGGCCTTCGAGCGCCAGCGCGACCGCCCGGGGATCGCCGCTCGCCCGCGCGGCCTCGTACCCCTCGCGATGCCTGGCCAGCGCGAGCGCCACGGCTCCGCGCTGCTCGGCCGCGAAGCCCAGCTCCGCCATGACGAACGCGATCCCGGGCGTCCCCCGCACCTGCCGCAGCCAGTCGAGCAGGGACAGCAGGTACGACTCCGCCTCCTCGTACCTGCCCTGCCGCCGGGCGCTCAGGGCCAGGCCGAGCACGGCGTTCTCCTCGGCGGACTTGTACGACTGCTCGACCGCCAGCCGCCTGGCGCGCTCGTGGTGTTCGTCGGCCCGCCCGTAGTCGCCGGACAACATCGCGATCCGCCCCAGCGCGGCCACCCGGAACGACACCTCGAACCCCGGCTCCTCCGCCAGCCGCAGCGCCTCCTCCCGCAGCCGGGCGGCCCTGGCGTAGTCGCCGCGGATCTCCGCCGCCCGGTCGAGCACGTCCATGGCCTCGATCTGCCCCCATTCGTCCCCGAGCTCCCTGAAGAGCGCCAGGCCCCGCTCGCCGTCGCGTTCCATCGCCGCCAGGTCGGCCCGGCCGACGGCGAGCTTCCCGCGCAGGCAGAGCGCCGCCGCCACACCCCACCGATCGTCCAGCTCCCGGTAGGCCGCCAGCGCTCGCTCCGCCGCCACCTCGTGCGCCCGCCGGTCGCCGTAGGCCCACCGGACGTGGCTCAGGAACCAGTCGGCCAGCGCCGCGCCCGCCGGGTCGAGCTCGGCCCGCCGGACCGGCGAGGCGGGCTCGCCGATCAGCAGCTCGATCCCGGCCAGCCAGACCGACGCCCGCGCCGCCTCCGCTCCGGAGGCGGCCTGCGTACCCAGGGCCGCCGACAGCGAGCGGCGGGCCTCGCGCAGGCGGCCGCGCAGGACCCAGTACCAGGCCAGGGCGTTGACCAGGCGCAGCGGCTCCGGTCCCGCGAGGGCGAGCCGGAGATTGGCGCTCTCGGCGTCGAGCCGGGCGAGCCATTCCCGCTGCCCGGGCCCCTTGAGGTCCGCCCGTTCGGCCAGGGCCGTGTAGTGGCGGGCGTGGCGCTCCCTGATCGCGTCGTACTCGCCCGCCTCGCGCAGCCGCTCCACGCAGTACGCCGTCACGGACTCCAGCAGGCGGTAGCGCGGCCCGGCCACGCGCACCACCAGCGACCGGTCGACCAGCCTGGCCACGGTGTCGAGCACGTCCACGCCGGGCTCGGCGCACACCTCCTCGGCCGCGTCCAGCGTGCACCCGTCGGCGTGCACGGCCAGCCGCCGCAGCACGACGCGCTCGGGTTCGCTCAGCAGCTCCCAGCTCCAGTCGATCATCGCCCGGAGCGTGCGCTGCCGCGCCGGCGCGTCCCGCATGCCCGCGCTGAGCAGCCTGAACCGGTCGTCCAGCCGGTCGGCCAGCTCCCGCACCCCGAGGGCGCGCACGCGGGTGGCGGCCAGTTCGAGCGCCAGCGGGATGCCGTCGAGACGCCGGCAGATGGTGGCCACGGTCTCGCTCGGTGGGACGTTCGCCCGGGCCGTGAAGAGCCGTACGGCCTCGGGTTCGGGCAGGGGCGGCACCACGCGTACGGACTCGCCCGTCACACCCAGCGGCTCCTGGCTCGTGGCCAGCACGCGCAGCCCCGGGGCGGCGCGCAGGAGGGCGGCGGCCAGCCCGGCCGCCTGCTCCACCAGGTGCTCGCAGTTGTCGAGGACGAGCAGCATGCGCTTGCCCGCCAGTGCTCCGGCCAGCCTGGGCGCGAGCGGGGCGGCGTCGTCGTCCCGCGTCGACTTCAGTCCAGCCATTTCAAGAACGGCCCCTGGTGGAGATGAGGGGATTCGAACCC
>NZ_JBSFTC010000580.1:0-3710 GCF_053590415.1 Nonomuraea sp. NPDC003201 | reverse complement strand
GCGGCGCCGACACCGCCGCGGCCCGCCGCCCGGCCAGGGCACGCCGCTTCCTACCGGAGCACGGAGGGGGTCATGTCCGGTCCGCGCCGTTCTTCGGGTTGCCGAAGCGGACGCCCCGCCGGTACGTCCAGGCACGGGCCTGGCGAAGGCCCGGGCCGATCGGACGGGCTTCGCGTTCAAACGGCCTTGCGGGCCTGGTTGAGGGCGGTGACCGCGGCCTCGACATCCGAGGCGGTCGTCCGGTGGCTGGTCAGGCAGAGGCGCAGCGCGGGCCGCCCGGCCAGGCGTACGGTGCTCAGCCAGGCCTGCCCGCCGCTCACGACGTGGTCGGCAACGGCGGCGTGCCAGGCGGCGCTGTGCTCCGGCCCCTGCGACTCCGCCTCGGGGCCGGCGACGCAGACCACCGGGAGCGGGGTGTCGGTGACGCGCGGCCAGCCCTCCTCGGACAGCCGGCGAGCGAGCAGCTCACCGAGCCGGACGCCGCGTTCGAGCTGCTCGACGGCCGGGCCGTCTTCCTGGCTCCCGCCGTCGACACCCGCCGCCGCTCCCCCGACCACGACGACGTGCGCTCCCGGATTCCCTGACGTTCGACGGGGAGGTAATGGACCGTCCTGGCTACAGCGAAGCGTTCATACGGCCTTCCTTTCCCATGATCTCACCCAGGCGGTGAAGGCCTCGATCGCGTCGATGACGGCCTCGAAGCGGAGCGAGTGGTACAGGTCGAAGGCGTGGTTCCCGCCGCGCAGCTCGGCGTAGACGACGGGGGCGGCCGAGGTCTGGCGTAGCCGGTCGGCGAAGTGCCGGGCATCGGCCGCGGGCACCTGCGGGTCCAGATCGCCGTGGGCCACGAGGAACGTACGTGTCCGAGGCGGCCCGCCGCTTCCGCGACCACCTGACCGCCGCGCTGACCAAGCCCGATCACGGGCCGGGCTCCCCCTCGACGTCATCGGGAAGGTCGGGGAGATGAGATCGCACCAGCCCGGAGACCGCGGGACCCCCAGCAGGCGCGGGGCGTCGGCGGGTCCTGCGGTCAGCCGGCCCGAGGCGACCAGCAGGTGCTCCACCGTGCCGGTCGCGTGCGGCACACCCGTCAGATCGGTGTGGGCGGGCATCCGCAGCCGCCAGATCTCCAGGCTGTGGCCGCGTCGAGCGTCTCGATCGTCGGATTGCCCTTACCGGCCTCCAGGTGCGACAGCGTCGCCTTGGATGCGGCCCCGCTTGACCTTCAGCGCCGGCAGCACCACATCATGGAGGTCGCCGGGACTGCGCACATGGGTCCCCCCGCAGGGCGCGGCGTGCAGGTGGTCCAGGCGGACCACGCGTCGCCCGTGCTCGCCCGTCTCCGCGGTCACCGGCAGGTCCTCGGCGATGGCCGCCGCCGCCACTTTCCCCAGCTCGGCGATGACCTCCTCCCGGCCCGCAGGATCGGCCAGCCGAGGATCAGTCCGCGGGGCGGTGAGCTCGATGCGCGCCTGGCCGGGGAAGTGGTTGTTCCCCGCCAGCTCCCACCCCTGGGCACGGCCCGCCGCCTCGACCGGATGCCCGGCCGTGTGCAAGGCCGCGTGCGCCATCCGTGTCCCCAGATCGCTCCGCGCCCGCACCCGCTGCCCCTCGGCGAACACCGGCCATCCGGCCTCCTCGGACGCGGGCGCGGTCACGATCAGCCCCGACTGCTCATCCCAGACGGGTACGGCCTCGACCTCCTCCAGCCACCCCCGTTCAGCGGGCTGACCACCACCTGCGGATGGAAGAGGCAATGCTCCACGGCGGCGGGCGACCGCCCGTCTCGCCCGGCTCCTGGACGGCCGCGAATCGTCGCCCGTGCCTCACGTCAGTTGACACCTCGGTCGTGCCCGGCCCAGTAGGGCTCGCGCAGCTTGAACTTCTGGATCTTGCCGGTCGCCGTGCGCGGGATCGTGTCCCGGAACTCCACGCTCGTCGGCGCCTTGAATCCGGCCATCCGTTCCTTGCAGTACGTGATGATCTCCGCCTCGCTCACCGCCGCGCCCTCGGCCCGTACGATCAGCGCCTTGATCGTCTCCCCCCACCTGGCGTCCGGCACTCCGATGACCGCCACCTCGGCCACCGAGGGATGGCTGAAGATGGTGTCCTCGACCTCGATCGAGGACACGTTCTCGCCTCCCGTGATGATCACGTCCTTCTTGCGGTCGGAGATCGTCAGGTGCCCGTCCGCCTCGTCGATGTCGCCGCCGTCGCCGGTGTGGAACCAGCCGTCGTTCAGCGCGTTCGCCGTCTCCTCAGGCTTCTCCCAGTAGCCGTCGAACACGACATTCGACCGCGCCAGCACCTCCCCGGACTCGGCGACCCGCAGTCTGACCCCCAGCGCCGGGAGCCCGGCCCGCGAAAGCCTCCGGGCCCGTCGATCGCCCGGCAGGTCGTCGTCCTGCGGCCGGGTGCGGTTGACGGTCAGGAGCGGCGAGGTCTCCGTCAGGCCGTAGATCTGGATGAACTCCCAGCCCAGCTCCTCCTCCACCCGCTGGATCAACCGGCTCGGGGGCGGCGCCCCGGCGCACACGATCCGTACGCGGTCACGGCCCGGGATCTCCCCCTCCCAGCCGGCCGCGGCGTCCAGCACCAGGCTCCACACCGCCGGCGCACCGCACATCAGGGTCACGCCGTGCTCGTCCACGCGGCGCAGGATCTCCGGTCCGTCCACCTTGCGCAGCACCACCTGCTTGACGCCGAGCCCGGCCGTCACGAACGGCATGCCCCAGCCGTTGCAGTGGAACATCGGCAGCGTGTGCAGGTAGACGTCCCGCTCCCAGGCGCGCGTGTGCAGGCCGAGGGTCAGTCCGTTCACCCAGATGTTGCGGTGGGTGAGCTGGACCCCCTTGGGACGGGCCGTCGTCCCGGAGGTGTAGTTGATCGTCGCGGTGGCGTCCTCGTCCGGGTTCGACCAGGGACGCGGCTCCGTGTCGAACCGCATCAGCTCCGTCTCGGTCTGCTCGCCCAGGACGAAACGGTGGTCCGTCTCGATCCCCGCGGTCACCTCGCGAAGCTCGGGATCGACCAGCACGACCGAGGCTCCGCTCTGCCGTACCACGTAATCGATCTCGTCGGCCTTCAGGCGGAAGTTGACCGGGACGCAGACGCGGCCGCTCATCGGCACCGCGAACAGCAGCTCCAGCATGCGGGCGGAGTTGTGGCTGATCACCGCCACCCGGTCGCCTTCGCGCGTGCCGAGCGCGTCCAGCCCGGCCTGCCACGCCCGCACCCGATCACCCAGCCGCCCGTACGTGGACGCCGTCACGGGCGGTGCGGGCTGATCGGGCTCGTCGATCACTCCGGGGCTGTCCGCGAACCCCAGCTCGGCCCGGTCAAGGAAGTCCGCAATCGTCATCGGAACCCGCATCGCTCTCCCGACTCTCGTTCCGTTCGTCTCCGAGTATGAAACTCCGTCATGCTCCTCGAAGTACAGTCCACGCCGAAGGCGCCGGCGTCAGCGGGTGAAGAGGGCTCGGTGCAGCATCTCTCGTATGCGTTTGTGGCGGTTGTCGCGCTGGGCGGCGTCGTTGGTGGCCACGGCGCTCTCCCCCATGGAGATGGCGAGCATCAGGTCGTCGACGTCGACGACGGGGTGGACGACGCCGGCCGCGCGGCCGGCGGGGGGGGGAGGGGGGGAGGAGGGCCGGTAGGGGGGGGGGGGGGGGGGGGGATAGTGTTTTTTTTGGGGTGTTGTTGGGGGTGGG
>NZ_JBSFTC010000579.1:0-3712 GCF_053590415.1 Nonomuraea sp. NPDC003201 | reverse complement strand
CCCAGCCGAATCGGCGACATCGCCCGCGCAGCACTTGTCCTCACCCACTTCGAGCACAATTACCTGCCGGGAATTCGCTGAGATCACGTCACTGACCAGGTCGAACGGGGACCAGTCGACGAGCTCCCATTGCCCGGACGCGTAGGTGACGCGGCCCCCGAATCGTTTCCGGACGGCCTCGGCCACCTCGCCCAGCCGGCCGTTGAGCCGCTGCATGATCGGACCAAGAGACGCCCAGAATTCCGGCCCGCCCCGCATGGCTTCGAATCGATCGAGGAAGGTGTCACCGGGCAGGTAACCGCCGCAGTACGCGCTCATCTCGCACCCGGCCACGAAGATCACCTCGGCGCCGTTCCCGCGCAGCGCCTCGGCCCGCTCCGCACACTCGATCAGACAGTCCATGGTCTCCTCGGGGGTGAGGTCAACCGGGAACGGCGAGAACCACACCTCCAGACCGGCCGCGGCCGCTTCCTCGGCGGCCACGCTCAGCCGCTCAGGATCCCTGCCTGAGACGCGGACCACGGAGCAATGTAAATCATCGGCTATCGTGCGCATGTCGCGCCTGACGGCCTCCACGTCGAACGTCTTACGCGACAGCTGCTCTCCAGGCAGGAATCCGGTGTCGTAGTTGATGCCGTGTTTCATGGATGACCTTTCTGCTTCCTCAGCTGGGGCGGCTGCTAACGAGGTCCGCAGATCCCCAGCGCCCTGCCGATGAGATCGGCGTTTTCGACGGTGTCGAGCAGCGCCATCGCATAGTCGGCGCGGGACAGCCGCATCGCGCCACCGGTCGCGTTGGCCTCGAAGTCGATGTGCACCCGCCCGGACGGCGGCTTGTCGTTGAGCATGGTGGCGCGTGCGATGCTCCAGTCCAGGCCGCTGACCTGCAGCATGCCCTCGGCCCGCGCGAGGTCCACGTACGCCTCGCGGAAGAACAGCCAGGCCAGGGTGACCGCGAGGCGAGGACGGGTGGCGGGCACCGAGCGGCTGCTGGTCATCACCAGCCGCGACACGCCGCGCTCCCGCATGGCCGTGATGAGGTTGCTCGCGATGCGACTCCCGCCGACGGCGGCGATCACCGCGTCCTGGCCCTGTACGGCCGTGCGCACGGTGTCGAGGTCGTGGGCGTCGCCCTGGTGTACGCCGGTCAGCCCCGCAAGATCGGGCAACGAGTCCGGACGGCGGGCGAAGGCCGTGATCTCGTGCCCGCGCTCGATGCCCTGCGCCAGGACGTGCTTGCCGGTGCGACCGGCCGCGCCGATCACTAAGAGTTTCATCTTATTGCTCCTCTCTATATTGCAGTTTGCACTATAGCAGAGAGCCGTAGAGGCGGGCGGCTCGGTGGGATCGGCAGTGAGCGGGTGCTCGGAGCGCGGTTCTGAAGCGGTCGCGATAGTCGGAAGGCGCGATGCCGACCAGCCGGTGGAACGTGCGGCGGAGGGTTTCGGCGGTGCCGAAGCCGCGGTGCCGGGCGATGGCCTCGACGGGGTCGTCGCGTTCGACGAGCGCCCGCTGTGCGGCCTCGACGCGGACACGTTCGACCAGGCGGCGGGCGGGATGGCCAGTTCGCTGCCGAACGGCGACTGGTTGCCGGGCCGGCGCAGGAACGGGACCAGTTCACGAGCGATCGCATGGGCGCGCCGGCGGCCAACGTGTCGATCCCGTCGGGTCGCCGGCGGGTCGCGCGCCGAACAGGGTCAGGTTGTCCCGGACGGAGGCGTCGCTCGCACGTGGCCGGCGCCGCGGCTCGCGAGGCGATCAGCCGCGATTCGCGCTGCTGGGAAGCGCTCGCCGGCGTCATCGCCCTCGACGGCGGCCGGCTCGGGACCGGGTTCAACCTCGGCGACCTGATCGTCATCGGCGGGTCGGTGGCGGCGGCCGAACACCCGCCTGGTCTACGCCGAGACGCCGTGCAATCCGACCCTCAAGCTGGTGGACATCCAGGCGCTCGCGGAGGTGGCGCACCGGCACGGCGCGGAGTTGTGCGTCGACGGCACCTTCTCCACACCGGCGGTGACCCGGCCGCTGCAATTCGGAGCCGACTACGTCGTCTACTCCCTGACCAAGTACATGGGCGGGCACGGTGACGCGCTGGGGGAGCCGTACTCGGCCGGGCGGAACCGATGAACCGGTTGCGACACGAGGTCGGGGTCCACCTCGGCGGCACCCTCAGCGCCTTCAACTGCTGGCTGATCCTGCGCGGACTGGAAACCCTGCCCATCCGGATGGCCGCGTACGCGCGCGGAGCCACGCGGGTCGCGCGGTTTCTGCAGGACCACCCCGAAGTCGTCTCGGTCCGCTATCCCGGATTGCCGTCCCACCCGCAGCACGCCCTGGCCGAGCGGCAGATGGACAGCCCGTCAGGCATGATCGCGTTCACCGTCACGGACCACGAGCGATTCGGCAGAGGTCTGAAGGACCGGCTGCGGGTCATCTACTTCGCGGCGTCGCTGGGGCTGTCGCGGAGCCTCATCCTGGAGGCGCGCACGGCGGACCTTCAGCGCACGACCTTCAAACTCGACGAGGAGCACCTGCGGCGTTATCGCCAATGGGCCGGCGACGGATTCTTCCGCCTGTCGAACGGCCTGGAGGACCCCCGAGATCTGTGCGCCGACCTGGAGCGGGCATTGTCGGCGATATCTACCACCTAGCGGGAAGGCGGGATCGCAGGCATGGCGATGACCGTGGAGCGCCTGGCGGAGTTCGGCGCGGCGTGGCGGGACAAGGACCTCGACCGGCTCATGGAGTTCATGACCGACGACTGCGTCTTCCGGGCCTCCGTCGGGCCCGAGCCCGGCATGACGTTCCGGGGACGCGCCGAGGTGCGTCGAGGCTTCGAGTTGATGCTCGCCTACGACGCGGGCTTCGAGTCCCACGACGGCATCGCGTTCGTCGCGGGCGATCGCGGGGCCGGGCAGTGGTCCTGCACGCGTACGGACGAGGAGGGGCGGGTGCACCGGGTGGACGGCTGCGACCTGTTCGAGTTCGACGGAGACCGGATCCGGGTCAAGGACGCCTACCGCAGGGTTCACGGCGACATCGGCCAGGCGTGGTGATGGGGTACCACAAGAACCGGTACACCGATCGAGGGGTTCGGCCGCCGATTGGCGGGCGGGGTGGGATGGGGGAGAATTGAGGTCGTTCACTGATCGGGAAGAGCCCTCGGGTGCGTCATGAGCCTGGATCCGACCCGCGCGTCCGCCGGAGCCCCGCTGCGTGCCGCGATCGGGGCCGCGCGGTGGATCAGGACGGCGGCCGCGGGTGACGCGCGGGCGCGGCACTGGGTGGCCAACCCCGACCCGCGGGGCCGCTCCGCGCTGACGCCTGAGCCCGCCTCCCTGTACGGCGGCGCGGCCGGCATCGTGCTGTTCTTCCTGGAGCTGGCCGCCGCGACCGGGCGGGAGGAGTACCTGGAGGACGCCCGGGCGGGCGTGCGCTACCTGGTCGAAGCCGGGCCCGGGGTCGGCGACGTGACGTTCCACCACGGGCTGGGCGGGATCGCGGTCGCCTTGTGCGAGGCCGGGTGGGTGCTGGGCGACGGCATGGCCGAGGAGGCGGCCGGGGCGGCGCTGGACCGGGTGGCGCGGGCGGCGCGGCCGCTGGACGGCGGTCCCGGCTGGTCGGGGGATCCGGCGCAGCGCGGCAGGTGCACGTACTTATTGAGGTTTCGGTAGTCCGTAATGTCGGGATATTTCTTCACCATCCACTCGGG
>NZ_JBSFTC010000578.1:0-3729 GCF_053590415.1 Nonomuraea sp. NPDC003201 | reverse complement strand
CTCACCGGCGCCGTCGCGGATCCGGCCCAGGAGCTCGGCCGCCAGGTCGGCCGCCTCCGGGGGCACTCCCTGAGCCGTCAGCGCGGCGGTGAACCGGGAGGTCTCCAGCGCCGTGTAGCGGACGGGCCGCCCGGTGGCCTCGGAGATCATCACGACCGCGGTGCGGAACGACACCGGTTCGGGGCCCGACAGCTCGTAGATCTCGCCCGCGTGGCCGTCCTGGACGAGCGCGGCGGTCGCGACGTCGGCGATGTCCTCGGCATCGACGAACGCCTCCCGCCCCTCCCCGGCCGGCAGCGCCAGCTCCCCGGACAGGATCGGCTCCAGGAACAGGTCCTCGCCGAAGTTCTGCGCGAACCAGGCCGCGCGCAGGATCGTCCACTCCAGGCCCGTCGCGCGCAGGGCCAGCTCGACCGGCTCCTGGTACGCGTCCGCCGCGCCGCCCGAGCCGCGCGCCGACAGCAGCACCACCCGGCGGACGCCGGCCCGGGTCACGGCCGCGAGGAACTCCTCCACGGTGGCGGCCGGCACGGCTTCGCTCATCGGGATGAGGTAGACGGCCCCCGCGCCGTCCAGGGCCGGCCCCCAGGTGTCGCGGGCGGTGTTCGCCCGGCGCTTCGCCGAGCTGGTCGGGCAGCCGCCCCTGCTCTATCTCACGGAGTGGCGGATGACCATCGCCGCCGACCTCCTTCGCACGCCCGGCGCGATTGTCGCCGCCGTGGCCAGGAGGGTCGGGTACGCCGACGGCTTCGCCTTCAGCAACGCCTTCAAACGGGTCCGCGGCATGCCGCCCAGCGACCTGGCCCGTTCCCCGAGATAACCGCCCACGACAGGCGTCGCCGTCGGACAGGAACGCTGCCAGGGCCACCGCCACCAGCGGCCACGAGGTCCACGGCAGCACGCCCCTGCTCGCCGACAGCCCCGCGGTCCGCTTCGGACAGGCAGCCCAGCGGGATGACGGCACCGCGGTCCACTTCAGACAGGCAGCCCAGCGGGATGACGACCACCGTGCCGTCCTCGACGGTCCAGGTCGCGCCGCCCCGGACGTCGACCAGGACCACGCGGGCGCCGGGGAGCGTGAACATGCGCCACGCCGCCCCTTCCGGACCCACCGCCCTCCACTCCGATGATCCCGGGAAACACCTGGGACCGGATGAGCGAGCTGAGGATCCTCATCCGCTCGGACGACCGGAGCTCCGCCACGGCCTTCCGAGCAGACCTTCACGTTCCGCAATGGCGGAAGCGGCAGAGGTTGGGGGCTCCACAGTGACAACGTTCACGACTTGGCCCTGCCGAACCCAACGCGGAAAGTGAGGGGGACCTTCATCCCAAAGTGGGGAATTCCATGGCTACTCCTCTCCAGATCCCCGTGCCGTCGGAACGGACGTCCTCGACCCTCCGCCGTTACCTCGACCAGGGCGGGCCGATCTTACGCGTCGAACTGCCGGGCCAGGTGCCCGCCTGGCTCGTGACCTCGTACGAACTGGTCAACGAGGTCCTGACGAACGACGACACGCTGTTCAGCAAGAACCCGGCGAACTTCACGGCGCTGAACGACGGCACCATCCCGGCCGACTGGCCGCTGCGCCAGCTCATCGAGGGCGAGCACCTGCTGACCCAGGACGGCGCGGACCACCGGAGGCTGCGGGGACTCATCAACCGGGCCTTCACCCCCGCCCGCGTACAGGGACTGGCCCCGCGCATCCAGCGGATCACCGACGAACTGCTGGACCGGATGGCCGACCGGAGCGGCGCGGTGGACCTCGTGCGCTTCTTCACCGAGCCGCTGCCGGTCATGGTGATCTGCGAGCTGTTCGGGGTGCCGCAGGGCGAGCAGCAGCAGATCCGCGACTGGAGCCACACCCTGCTGCAGCACACCACCTCGCCGGAGGAGATGCTCGCCGCCAACGCCGGGTTGCTCGGGTATCTGGCCGCCTTCATCGAGCGCAAGCGCGACGACTCGGGCGACGATCTCACCACGGGGCTGATACGTGCGCAGGCGGACGACGGCGACCGCCTGTCCGACAGCGAGATGATGTGGATCCTGTGGCTGGTGCTCATCGCCGGTCACGAGACCACGGTTCACCTACTGGCCAACACGGTCGTCGCGCTGTGCTCAGACCCGGAGCAGTTGGTCTTCGCGCGTGCGAAGAACGCCTGGGAGCAGGTGGTGGAGGAGGCGCTGCGCAGCAGGAACTCGGTGATCAGCGTCATGTTCCGGTATCCGCTGCGGGACGTGCGGCTCGGCGGGGTGACAGTCGAGGCGGGCCAGCCCATCATGGTCGGCATCTCCAGCACCGGGACGGACAGGGCCAGATTCGGCGGGGAGGCGCCGCGGTTCGACGCGGTACGGGAGCCGGACGCGCACCTCGCATTCGGCCGCGGTCCGCACTTCTGCCTGGGGGCGCCACTGGCCAGGCTCGAGGCACGTATCGCGCTGGCGTCGTTGTTCGGCCGGTTCCCTGATCTCCGGTTGGCGGTCGAGCCCGGCGAGATCCCGTACACCTCGTCACTCATCACCGAGGGGCCCACGGCTCTGCCGGTGCTCCTCCGTTAGATGGAGCCACGCCGGCCTCACCGCACTCTCCAGGGCCGATCCGCCTCTTCGTGGGGATGCCCGGCATGGCACCATCGACGTGGAATGGGTGTCCCTGCCCTCGCACCGCGGCCGGGGAACCGGGCGGCTTCGAGTCAGATCATCGTGAGGCGAACGACGATGAGTTTCCGCCACTGCCGAGGTCAGTACCGGCGACCCATCGACGACGTAGGGATGACCACATGACACTGGATCTGTTCGCAGGCGTACCCGTCACCGACTATGCCGCGGCGCTGCCGTGGTACGAGCAGTTCTTCGGTGGGCCGCCGTCGTTCCTGCCGAACGACATCGAGGCGGTGTGGGAGGTGGCCAAGCACCGGTACGTCTACATCGTGCAAGATCCGCAACGGGCCGGGAACGCGCTGGTGTTGTCGTTCGTCGACGACCTCGACGGACGGGTCGCCGAGATCGCGCGGCGAGGCATCGAGCCCGCGAAGCGCGAGAGGTACGACGGTGGCGCGACCAAGGTGACCTACCGGGACACGGACGGCAATGAGATCAGCTTCGGCGGCGGCCCGGGCTGACGCCACCCTCTGAGGACATCGATGGCGGGCTCGCGGGTGCGAGCGACCCACGCGGCGCCGGCACTCGTCCCGGAACGGCTGCAGGGGTTGGAGGCTATGACCGCAGAGGAGTGCCCGAGGCTCCCGTGTAGACGGACGCGGTCCCATGACGCCCCGCCGCGTCGATCGCGTCCTGCTCGACCGAGACCCCTTGGATCGTGGACAGCACCCGGAACAGCCCGGCCCGCACGTCGGCGACCATCGGCTGCTCGCTCAGCAACTGGAAGATCCGCTCCTGCGTCGTCGCATGGACGTCGTCGAACTCCGAGACAGGAGTGGCGTCGATGCTCGCCTCGATCCTGGCGATCATCTGCTCGGGGGTGACCGTCACCCTGCCCGACCCCGGCGGCCTGGGGAAGGTCCCCCTCCGCTTCCTGTCCAGTTCCCCGCCGCCTACGCCGAGCACGATCCCACCAGCCAGCGACGTCGTCCCCGCTGACCGACGTCCGGAGCCACACCCGGACCTGGCGCGGTATTCGAACCTGACGCGCCCCTTGCGCGGTCCGGCTGTCCGGTCCTCTACCGCCACCTCCGAAGCGGGCAGCGGGATCGACGCCATACCGCCCCGAC
>NZ_JBSFTC010000577.1:0-3731 GCF_053590415.1 Nonomuraea sp. NPDC003201 | reverse complement strand
CAGCAGCCTGGGCTACCGTAGCCCTGCCGACTTCGAGGCAGCTCACGCAGCCTGAGCACCACAACGATGGTGTCCGTCAAAGTGGAACAAGCTCAGTCCAAGGTCCTGCCGTTTTTGCGGGCCGCCTGTTCATCGCCCTTGCGAGGGGTCTCACCATGACATCGGCGGCCAGGCGGATGGAGAAGACCGCCGTGCTCATCGCCCCTGCGAGGGGTCTCAACCGGATGGCGCCGACGTCCATCAGCGGCCCGCTTCCTGTGCTCATCGCCCCTGCGAGGGTCTCAACATGAGTCGGTAGCATCCGTCACAGGGCTAATCGGTGCAAGTGCTCATCACCCCTGTTAGGGATTTCAACACGCAGTCGCCGCCGTGAGTGCTGTAGCTGTGCCAGGTGCTTATCGCTCCTGCGAGAGATCTCGACGCGGTCTGGCCGATTGTGGCTGTTGCGCCTGCGCAGGGATGGCCTGTGCCGGGAACGGCGGATGGCTCGTCGTGGCCGATCTCGCTATGGACGTCGAGGCCAGGATGGGGACGTTGATTGACCTGACGCCGGCCAGTTCGACCTGCTGCGGCTGCTCATGCTCAACCGGCGCCGGGTGCTGAGCAAGGCTCAGATCCTCGGCCACGTCAGGTCTTATGACTTTGGCGGGCAGGCCTATGTGGTCGAGCTGTACGCCCGGCCAGCGATGAAGAGCCTGTGAGACGTGCATTGCATGCCGGCTGAGCCAACACGCGTTTTGAACTATTTGGCGCGATTCGCCGCCCGGAACGATGCAGACCCATCACCCCCTCCCACTTGACGTAGTCATTTGATTACCTAAAGTAATCCTCCTGGAGCTGTAAAGGATGGAGGATGCAATGGCACCACGAGCAAGTCGATCGATCGCGCTACTCGTAAGCGGACTGATCCTGAGCGCCGCCGTACCGGCATCGGCCCAGGCGTCGGGTTGGCGAGACGGCTACGCCGACGGCAGCGTGACCGTCCCCGCCGACCGATCGTCGATCAGAGTGTGCGACGGCAAGGACGACAGCCACGTCTACAAGGCGGTCTGGCATAACGACAATCCCATCGACGCCAGGAAAGCGTTCGAAGTACGGGCGCCCCAGGGTGGCTGCGCTACGGACGACTCCTTCTGGGGATCGGTCAAGGTCTTCAAGCTCTGTTATGGGCACCTCGGTGCCAACAGGCTGGTCGTCTGGGATGGCTGCAAGGCGTCAGTGTGGCCAGGCGGTCACTAGGTCGACACCCCTCTTGACCCGCCACGTCCTCTGGCCTCGCACAGCATCGAGGCCGGAGGGCGTGGTTCTCCCTCGGCTCCTCTTCGCGGCCTCACTGAGGGACTATCGCCAGACGTAACAGTTAAATTACTTACCGTAGTTGTCGGCTTCTGTGGACCTATGGTTGAGGCCATGACGCCGTGGACCTACATTCAGGCCTTCCTGGATGTGCGTATTCAACGTGCCCGCAACGCACCAAGCCGAGGCGCATCAGCGGTTGAATGGGTGATCATCACCGCCGTCATCGCCGGGGTCGCGATGGCCCTCGCCCTGCTGATCAAGAGCCTCGTTGGGCAGGAAATGGGCAATCTGGAGAAGGCGTTCAGCACCCAACGATAAGCCTCGCAAACGTGGCTTACCGACGCAGAGGCCTGACGGGTCGGGAAGCCCATAGGGCGTGGTGCTCTCGTAACGCCTGCTTGACCGGCTGAATGCTTGGATCCCGTCGGCATTCCGGACACTTGTCTGCAGGTCATTCGTCCATGGAGGAACCAGTTGAATCCTGACCCTTTACGATGGCTGGCATGCTCGATACAACCAGTCAGTGATCCGGCCACCAGTCGATCTCCCGGGCTCTCCAGCGCTTCGATGGAGCGTCTGACCTCTAGGCCGATCATGATGGCGGGATGCCGGTCAACCTGCTGGTTCTCGCGCGAACGTGCCTGCTGCTCCGGCGGACTTCACCAGACGTGCCCAGCGAAGGCTGCGATGAAAGCGACGCGCCAGGTCGGCGGAGCGAGGCAACGCCCCGTCAGATCTCCGATTCTGGTTGGCCCATTCCCAAGCTTCACGTTGCAGTTTCCGGCGAGAAGGCCCGCGACTGGAGCAGGAGTCCGTTTGCGGATCAAGGAGGTGGTCGACATCGTTGGTCGTGTGCGTACACGTCCGGCGCCCGACGGAGCAGCGCACCAGTCTGAAGGCCATCTCCATGCCACCGATCAGTGCAAAGGCCGGCCATGCCGCTACCGCACGGCCGATAGTCGAGGGCTCAGCCACGGCGACGTTGGCGCCGACGCTCGCCAGGCTGCCAATGATCAGAAGGCTCCAAGGCAGGAGACCGCCCCGCTTGCCGCGGCGCGAGTCGGACAGCAAGGCCATGGATGCTGCGAGGATCATGCCGTCAACCGAGAGCGGGAGCAGAGCCGCTGACCAGGATGACTCACCGTGGCGGATGGCGAGCATGTGGAGGTGGCGGTAGCTCACCGTCGCGGCGATTGCAGCGAGCAGAACAACGGTGAGGATGGTGGTCCATCCGATGACTCGGTCCGAACGGGAGTGACCTTCGCCGCACGCGCAAGGCGTACTGTTTGTCATCGAGCCTCGACTTTCCTACGCCAGGGGTTGTGGGTTCAAGGGCTCGTCAGGTGTTCCCGCACGTGGCGAGCCCGTCTTTCCGCTACGACGACTTCCGCGCTTTTCTGTTCCTGATCTTGGCTAGAGCGTCGAGCGCCGTCTCGTCTGCGTCGTCCAGCGTGTGCAGGTACTTCTCGGTGGTCTTGATGGACGCGTGGCCGAGACGCTCCTTGACTACCTGCAGGTCGGCGCCACCGGCGAGGAGCCAGGAGGCGTGTGCATGGCGCAAGTCATGGATCCGCACGGCGATCTCCAACTCAGCCGCTTCAAGGGCGACGTGCCACACGCATCTCCGGAACCAGTCGGCGGGGATGTGGCCATCGGTGTCCCGCGTTCGGGGCGGTCGAGGGTTGTCCTTGCCCTTGGAGCGCCTTTCGGCTCGGTAGGCTGCGAACGCCGCGCGGCAGTGCTCGCATCGGCACTTCCCCGTGGTGTAGGCCGTACGTGTGCCGTGCTTATAGGAACGACCCACTTCGTTCTGCTCGGTGAAGCCGAGCGAGTCAGGGTTGGGAAGAACCCGGAGGTGAGGACGGGAACTCGGGTCGTCCTTCCACTCGAAGAACAGAGCCTCGCGCCCCAGGCCCTGAGCCTTCACATGGGCTTGTAGCTTGCGAACGATCTGGGCGCTCAGCTTGAAGCGGCGCCATTCCTTGTCCTTTGGGTACGGCTTGACGAGGAACCTCATGCCCTGGGGATGGAACTTCGGATTGACCTCCACCACCGCTCGGCAAACCGTCAGGATGCGGCTGGCGAAATCGAGATCCTTGACTCGAAGCTCTGTGAGCTCTCCCCAGCGAAGGCCGGTTTCGATGGCGGTCTCCACCAGGAGTTGAACGTCGGCATCCGGCAGGGCGTCGTACAAGGTGGCGAACTGCTCGGGACTGATGATCGTGAGCGGCTTAGGGACGACTGGGGGAGTCTTCACGCCCTTGCACGGGTGGAGGTAAGTCACCTGGTCGTTCAGAGCGGTGGTGAAGATCGCGCTGAGGATCACCATGAGGCTCTTGAGAGTGCGGTTCGCGAGTCCATGCCCGTGATGTCGCAGTGTGATCGGATGGATTTGTAGCGTTACCACCAGTCGGAGGGCTCGGATGTGCTGG
>NZ_JBSFTC010000576.1:0-3733 GCF_053590415.1 Nonomuraea sp. NPDC003201 | reverse complement strand
GCGCTGCGCCACCTGCGCGGGCTCGACCACCTGGACCACGTGGACGTGTCGGAGGCGCTGCGGGCGCTGCTGTTCAGGGCGGAGCGCAAGCTGGTGACCGCCGGGCTGACCTGGCTCGACGCCGTCGCCCGCGCCTGGCCGGGCGACCTCGACGAGCTGGCGCCCGCGCTGGGGTCCGCGTTCGCCTGCGAGTCCGCCGACGTGCAGGGGCGGGCGGTGCGGATCGCGGTCAAGCACGCCAAACGGTTCACGCCGGTGGGGGCGCAGGCCCTGCGGGACTCCTTCGGGCTGCTGCCGCACCAGCTCGGCGAGACCCTCGTGGCGGTGTTCGGCGGGGAGGCCGCCGAGGAGCCCCAGGAGCCCTTCACGCCCGCCCCGCTGCCCGCGCCGCGCTTCGCCCAGGCGTTCCCCGGGCCGGTGACCGCGCCCGTGGAGCTGGGACCGTGCGGGGGCGGATGGGAGTCCGCCGAGCTGTGGCTGGCAGGCGTCGTGCGGCTGCACCACGACGACCGGGACGGGCTCGTGGCGAGGCTGTCGGAATGGCGGCTGGGCGCCCGCTCGCACGAACGGCCGTGGCTGGACGTCTGGCAATGGTGCGAGGAGATCGCCCGGCTGATCCTGACGGGCGGCTCCCCAGCTGACGGGCTGCCCCGGGGCGGCCCCCAGGGCGGCGCGGTGTCGGCGCCGCACCTGTTCCTGCTGCGGCGGTGGGCCGAGGTCCACTCGGCGCTCCAGGACGGCATCCTCCCGCCGTACCTGCTGGCCGAGCCCACCGAGGGCACCGGGCACGTGGACGCCGGGGAGCTCGTGGCGCGGCTGGCGGGCTACGAGCGACGCGGTGCCGAGGCCCTGCCGGCGGACCTGCAGCAGGCGCTGCTGCGGCTGCCGCGCGAGGTGGCGCCGGAGGTGGTGGCGCGGGCGCGGCTGCTCACCTCGGAGGCGGGGCGGGCGGCGGCCCGGTGGATGGACGGCGGCCGCCCCGAGCCGGTCACGGAGGTCGGCTGGCTCGCCTCCGGGCGGCTGGACCCGGGCGGCGAATACCGCGACGACCGGGATCCGGCCGACACCCGGACCCCCGATCTGGCGCCCAGGATCCGGGTGGCGCCGACGGGGCTGCCGCTGGTCGACGAGCTGTTCACCGAGCCCGGCTGGCGGCGGCAGAAGGGGCAGGGCGGGCTGCTGTCATGGTGGCCGTACGTGCTGCCGTCCCACCGGGAGGTCGTCGCGCAGCACTTCGTCCCGCACCTGATGTACGGGTGGCCGGTGGAGGGGGCGAGGCCGCCCGAGGCGTACGCCCTCGCGCTGGCCGACGGTCCGTGGGGCGAGGGGATGGCGCTCGTGGTGGCGTTCTTCCTGGCCGACCCGTCCTGGTCGAAGCTGCCCGTGGTGCGGGCGCACCTGGTGGTGGACCTGGCGGCGCGCGGCGACGAGGACGCCGAAGGGATCGGCCGGCAGCTCGGACTGCTGCTGCGCAGGACGTGGTTCAAGCCCGGCCCGGTCCTCGAGACCCTGGAGAGCGCGGCCGAGCAAGGAGCGCAGTGGGAGGTGTGGCGGATCATGACCGGGTTCCTGCCGGTGTTCCTGCCGGGGCCGGAGGAACGGCCGCACACCCGGCACACGCAGGTGCTCGCCTTCGCGCTGCGCGCCGCCCGGTGGGCCGGAGCGCGGGGGCCGGTGCCCTGCGTGGCGGAGATCGCCGAGCGGCGGGCGTCGAACAACTTCGTCCGCGAGGCCCGCCGCCTGCACACCTACCTGACGTGACCGCCACGTGCCCGCCACGTGACCGCCACGCCACGTGACCGCCACGCCACGTGACCGCCACGTGCCCGCCTCTGGCCGGCGCGCCGGTCAGAGGTACAGGCCCGTGGACTCGTCGCCCGGCTGCGGGGTGAACTCGCGGCCCGCGCGCAGGGCGTACAGCTGGGCCAGCGTCGCGCCCGACGGGCTCACCCCGTTGGCGGAGCCCAGCCAGGTGACGGCCTCGTCCTTGGTCAGCGGCCCGACCTCCACCTGCGCCAGGCAGCGGCCGGGGCGGACGACGGCCGGGTGGAGGCGGGCGAGGTCCTCGTTGGTGGTGATCGCCACCAGGACGTCCCGTCCCTGGCCGAGCAGGCCGTCGGTCAGGTTGAGCAGGCGCGAGAGCCCCTGGCCCGCCTGGGCCTTGGCGCCCGAGCTGATCAGCTCGTCGCAGTCCTCCAGGACGAGCAGCCGCCAGCGCTGCGTGTCCTCGTCGGAGTCGTAGCCGACGGCCACCTCCATCAGATAGCCCGGCTCGTTGAACAGCCGCTCGGGGTCGAGCACGCAGTCCACCTGGCACCAGTCGTGCCACTGCTTGGCCAGTGTGCGCAGCAGCGTGGTCTTGCCGGTGCCCGGCTCGCCGTGCAGCAGGATCAGGCGGCCGTTGACGTCGGCGGGGGTGATCGACATCAGCCGGTCGAGGGCGGGGCGGACCTTGGCCGAGTAGTTCTTGTTGATCTCGTCCCAGGGCTGGGCCGTGATCGGCTTCTCCGAGCGGGTGCCGCCGTGCATGCCGCGCCACCAGAAGCCCATCTCGACGTGGTCCACCTCCGGCATGGCCTCTTCGGCGCCCTCGATGCTCTGCGCGAGCACGCTCTTGGCCAGATCCTCGTCCACGGCCGTGACGCTGACGGTGGCCGTGCGGTTGCGGTGTCGCACGACGCGCAGGGTCCAGCCCTCGCCGGCGATGAGCCGCGACTCCGAGCCGTCCTCGACCCGCGCCGTCCGCAGCAGCCGGCCGTCGGCCGGGCTCAGCGGGGCGTCGGGGCGCACGCGCTCCAGATTGGCAAGGCGGGACCACGGTTGCGCACCCGTCGCGAACGGCGACAGCGCCAAGGCGTCGATGACGTCGATCGCGGAGTCGGCATCGTCGATCCAGATGTTCATGGGGAGCTCTGAAGACTCCTGGCTGGGGAACGGCACCTCCCTCATCACAGACATAACGTTAATGATCCAGCGTCCAGCCGTCACATGTCGAAGGGTTTTGCGGAAAATTCGTGGTATCGGTTAGCTCTTGGTCAGAGTGCCGGTCTGGGTGACGATGCCGGGGCCGGGTTCGTCCCGCCAGGTGTAGGAGAGGGAGTCGCCCTGCTTGGCGAGCCAGACGGTGCCCGGGATGCAGCCGCCCTCCATCGCCTCCAGCGAGAACGTCAGCCGCGACGCCTCCACCTGGGTCAGGATGATCATGCCGCGGCAGTTCGCGCCGGCGTCCTTCTCGCTCCACTGCGCGGTGGTCGCGCCCGGCTTCAGCACCACGGTGTTCTCGGCCCCGTCGGTGTCCATGGGGTTGGTGCTCTCCGTCCGGCCCGTCCACGTCCCCGCGTAGGCGGCGGGGATCTTGAGCTTCCCGCCGGAGGCGGTGGGGGTCGCGCTGTCGGAGGTGGCGGGCGTCGTCGGGGTGGCCGCGGGGGTTGAGGGCGGGGTGGACGGGGCCGGGGAATCCGGAGGGGTGGCCGAGGGGGAGCTGTCGTCCTGGTCCGCGAGCGGGGCCGGGGTGCTGTTCACGGAGAGGATCGTGACGACGGCCGCGGCGAGGGCGACCAGGCCCGCCAGCGCGCCGATGAGCAGGCCCCGCGAGCGGGGGCGCCCCGTCCCCTGGGTGGTGACGGCCTGGGGGCGCGGCCCCAATGCCGCTTAGTTAAGGGCTTTGGTGGTGATTGTGAGGGTGTAAGCGATCTTGCCTGGGGGCGGCGGGTCGCCGGGTTTCTTGCGGGCG
>NZ_JBSFTC010000575.1:0-3770 GCF_053590415.1 Nonomuraea sp. NPDC003201 | reverse complement strand
CCTCTACCTGCGCGCCTCAATGATCTGGATCAAGGACCTCACCCGAAACCACCCATTGATCACGACTCAATACATGCCCTAGATCCATCACGAGATTCTTGCTCGCCTGGATGACCCATTCGGCGGTCGGGTGAGAGGTGGTGCCCAGCACGCGAACGCGCCTGGTGGCGTGCTCGATGACCGCCAGGATGTACTGGCGCTGCCCGTTGAGGGTGAGGGTCTCGATGAAGTCGCAGGCCAGCGTCGCGTCGGCTTACGAACGCAGGAAATCGGCCCACGTGACCGCGCCCGCTCAGGGGACGGGTCTACGCCTTCCTGCTTGAGTATCTCCCAGATGGTCGAGGACGCGACCTTGATGCCCAGGGTGACCAGCTCTGCGCCTGCCGAAAACCACATCCATGCACGTCAATCAGGCTCTGCGTCACTTTCGAAGCGACTACAAGTTCTGCTGGCAAGCAAACGCGCATCGCCTACCGATGGCTGCTCGGTGGTTGCTCGTACGCGTTCCATCTGCCGTGGGACTGGGGCTTCGTCACGAAATCTTGACCCTGCATAGCCGTGCCGAGACGGGGGACAAATGGCACATAATGGCGATGGTCAAGAACGCATGGTTGCTCGCGTGTACGCGATACGGCGCGGTATCCACCGTCACTTCCCGGCACGATGACGGGGATGATCTGGGAGACAGTGATACAAAGCGTCATCCCGCGGCACTGAGTAGCACCAATCGAGCCGACTCATAATCCGTGGGTCCGAGCTCCAGAACACCCATGCGAAGATCTCGAACGGGGCGGCGTCGTTCCGCCAGACGAGCACGATCCCGCCGACGAGACCGAGCCAGAGGATGGCAAGCAAGCAGACCGACGGCCAGCTCGTGGGCGAGGGAGCGCTGCATGCGCGGCACCCTAGCCTTCCGGACGGATCGCCCCAGGCTGGCAAGTTTGTACGGCTCGCCGTGCGTTTGAGGGCGCTTCGAGCAGGGCGCCGCTGGACGCTGATGAGACGCAGGTCACATCCGGCTTCCTGTCACGCACAGCCCGGGCTACCCGGTCAATCGTGTGTAGGGCCTCGTCGCCGTCATCGACCAGCCTGGCCGGTTCGGCCAGGACCAGATCGCCCAGGCACGGCCTGAGGCAGACCCCGCCGTTCCGCATGAGACCGACGTGGCGAGCAGAGCGATCCAGCGTGCCCGTGAGGCCCCCGCTTCGCTGCCGCAACCCGAAGGAGAAGACACATGACCCAACCTCTCCCGCTCGTCATCGATCCCACCGGTGCCGACCGGCACGCTGAGTACCAGGCCCTGCGGGCTCGTGGCCCGGCCACCCCCGTGGACATCCTCGGCCTGCGGGCCTGGGCGGTCACCGACCCTGCCCTGCTCAAGAGTCTGCTCACCAGCCCCGATGTCTCCAAGAACGGCCGCGCTCACTACCCGGCCTTTCAGCAGACGATCAGCACGTGGCCGCTCGCCCTGTGGATCGAGGTGCAGAGCATGCTCACCGCATACGGTGCCGACCACCGCAGGTTACGGCGGATGGTCGCCCCCGCCTTCAGCGCGCGCCGCATCGCCGAGCTGAAGCCGGTCATCCAATCCCTGGTCGCCGAGTTGATCGACGACCTTGCCGCGGTGCCTCCCGGCCAGGTGGTGGACCTGCGCGAGCAACTTGCCTACCCGCTCCCCATCGCCGTGATCGGCCACCTGATGGGCGTACCGGAAGACCAGCGGGACGATTTCCGACAGATCGTCGACAACGTCTTCGACAGCACACTCACGCCTGAGCAGGCCCAGACCAACACCGCACGTCTTTTTGAGGCCATTGACCAGTTGATCGCCATCAAGCGCGGCAGCCCCGGCGACGACATGACCTCCCTCCTCATCACGGCACGCGACGAGGAGTCGGACGGCACCGGCTTCACCGACGTCGAACTACGCGACACGATGATTCTGATGATCAGCGCCGGGTACGAGACGACCGTCAACGTCATCGACCAGGCCGTCTTCGCGATGCTGACGTCCCCCGACCAGCTCCACCTGGTCCGCTCCGGCCGGGCCACCTGGGAGGACGTGGTGGAAGAAACCCTTCGTGCCGAGCCCGCCATCAAGTACTTGCCACTGCGCTTCGCCGTGACCGACATCAAGCTGCCCGACGGACAGGTCATCGGCGCGGGAGAGCCCATCCTCGCCGCGTATGGGGCCGCCAACCGTCATCCGGACTGGCACGGGCCGGACGCCGACACCTACGACGTCACCCGCAAGGTGAAGGACCACCTGGCGTTCGGCTACGGCGTGCACTTCTGCCTCGGCGCTCCTCTGGCCCGCCTCGAAGTCGCGGAAGCCCTGCGTCAGCTCTTCGAGTGTTTCCCCGCTGTCTCACTCGCGGTACCGGCCGACGCGTTGCGGCCCGTACCCACTCTCATCAGCAACGGTCACCAGGAACTCCCGGTGTACCTGCGCGTCGTCGAGTAGCCCGGCGGCCGTGTCGTCGGGCGCGTCGAGCCTGGTTCAGGGCGTTGTCACAGATCGGGGCGCTGTCCGGTCTGAGCTGTACACGGCCGGATCGAGCCGGCCACCGTTTCGCGAAGGAAGCCTGATGAGCACCGATCAAGCACACGCTCACCACCTCGAGAACCCCGACAAGAGCGGGCCGCCGCCGAAGATCGACGTGGTCGCCACCGTGCCCGGGGCGCCGCCCGCGCCGGAGGGGGCCGAGGCGATGACGATCCACGTCACGTTGCCGCCGAACAGCCCTGGTGCGCCCCCTCACCGACACTCCGGTCCCGCGTACGGGTACGTGGTCAAGGGCGCCATCAACTTCGAGCTCGAAGGCGAACCCGTACGGGTTGTCCGGGCCGGTGAGGCGTTCTGGGAGCCTGGTGGGGACGTGATCCACTACCAGGACGGCAACCACCTCGCCGACGAGGAGTCGGCGTTCGTGGTGACGATGTTCTGCGCGCCCGGGCAGCCGATGTTGACCGTGGTCAGCCCGGAGGAGTTGGAGGCTCGGCGAGACCGTCGGGCGCCACGGTCATGACCAAGGTTTCGCTGACGGCAGACCGTGATGGTGTTGCGGCAGGGCGAGCACATGCACGAACACGAGCATCCTGACGAGGTCACGGTGCACGTGCTGCACGGGCGGGTACGGCTCGTCGCCGGACCTGACTCGTGGGACGGGCTGCCCGGCGACCTGCTGGTCATGCCCGAACGCCGCCACCGTGTGGAGGCCGTGTAGGACTCCGCATACCTGTTCACCACCACACGGTGAAGGCGAAAAGGCGGGAACCGGGTCCGGTTCCCGCCTTCGGCCTTGCGAAGCGGAGAGGACTCGGAACCTCCGCCGCCGAGGACCCGTGGCTCGTTTCGCCACTCATGCATCCCCAACGTCTCAGATAGGATTTGGCGGCCAAGGCTCCATATATCGGTAAACACCAGCGAAGGCGACACCGTGACAGAGACCGCGCCGCTGCGGGGACGGCATTCCGAGTTGACGGAGCTGGACGCGCTGGTGAACCGTGCCCGCGCCGGTCACAGCGGCGCGCTGGTCGTCTCCGGCGAGGCCGGCATCGGCAAGACGGCACTCTTGGACCGCATAGCGGGGAGCCCCGCAGCCGATGTCCGGGTCGAGCGCATCGTCGCTTCGGAGTCCGAGATGGAGCTCGCCTATGCGGGCCTGCAGCAGTTGTGCGGGCACATGATGAGCTCAGCGGGGCGCCTGCCCGCCCCGCAGCGCGAGGCGATCGAGGCGGCCTTCGGCCTGCGCCAAGCCTCCGCGCCC
>NZ_JBSFTC010000574.1:0-3787 GCF_053590415.1 Nonomuraea sp. NPDC003201 | reverse complement strand
GGCGCGCAGGCCGTGCACGCCCGGCAGGCCGGCCAGCCCGTCCGGTGGGGCGGCCAGCTCGGCGTCGATGGAGGTGCGGGTGAGGTGCCGCAGCTCGGCCATGGTGCCGGTCTCGACGGTACGGCCGTCGCGGATGATCGTGATCCGGTCGCAGAGTGCCTCGACCTCGGAGAGGATGTGGCTGGACAGCAGCACCGTACGGTCACCCGCGCGCCGCACCTCCTGGATCGTCTGCCGGAAGACCTCCTCCATCAGCGGGTCCAGGCCGGAGGTGGGTTCGTCGAGGATGAGCAGCTCGGCGTCGGAGGCCAGCGCGGCGACCAGGGCCACCTTCTGCCGGTTGCCTTTGGAGTAGGTGCGGCCCTTCTTGCGCGGGTCGAGGTCGAAGCGTTCGATCAGCTCGTCCCGGCGCCGCCGGTCGAGGCTGCCGCGCAGCCGGCCGAGCAGGTCGATGGCCTCGCCACCGGACAGGTTGGGCCACAGGGTGACGTCGCCGGGCACGTACGCCAGGCGGCGGTGCAGCTCAGCGGTCTGCGTCCAGGGGTCGCCGCCGAGCAGCCGGGCGGTGCCCGCGTCGAGGCGCATCAGGCCCAGCAGAATCCGGATCGTGGTGCTCTTGCCCGCGCCGTTGGGCCCGAGGAAGCCGTGCACCTCGCCAGTCCGTACGACGAGGTCGAGGCCGTTCAGTGCCCGTGCCGGGCCGAACGACTTGACCAATCCGGCCATGGAGATGGCATCGGTCTCAGTCATCATGGGTGTCCTTATGTGGTGATGAGGAGAGGGCTAGAGATCGTCTCCCCGCTGGGCCTCCCAGGCGGCCTGGGCGGCTTTGAGCATGGTGTCGTCGGCGTACAAGCCATGGGTGTAGATCTCGAGCATGGGCAACCCGATGCGCCGCAGCACGTCGGGACCCATCCGCTCGAAGCCGAGCGCGCGGGTCAGGGGTGGCGCCATGGTCAGCGTGGCCAGGCTCACCAGCACGGTGAGCACGGCCAGCGCCCGCACGTCGGAGGACCGGCGCATCGAGCCGCCGGCGATCCCGTCCCGGAAGAGCTGCTCGGTCTCCTCCACCAGCGTGTTGACGAACGTGGTGGCCGCGGAGGAGTCCTCCTCGATCGCGCGCACCATGTACTGCACATGGAGGCGGTACTCCTCCGAGTCCGACAGATATTCCTGGGACAGATCCCGCACGCCGACCAGGTCGGCCACGGTCCGGGCCCTCCGCACCAGGATCTGTAGGACGTGCTCGTCGCAGACGCTCCGCAGGTTGTCCTTGCTGCCGAAGTGCCGGATGACCAGGGCGGCGCTCACCCCCGCGGTGGCCGCGATGGCGCGCAGGTTCGCCTTCTGGAAGCCGTCGCGGGCGAAGTGCGCGATGGCGGCGTTACGGATCTTGGCCTGGGCGGTCAGATCCGCCAAAGAGGCTGAACACACGTTTACTATAGTAAACACGTGTTCAGCATCGTGGCAACAGGGGTCAGAACGTGGTGAGGATGATCTTTCCGTAGACATCCCGTACCGCTCGAATATTGGGTTACGTCGGCTGAGCTGCAGTTAAGCGGCGTGGTGGTATTCGTTGATCACACCTGCGACGACGGGTCTTCGGCGAACGGTCCGCAGGTCGTCAAGGTCGGTCACGTCGCAGGCGGGCTGCGTCGTGGTATCCGGGGCCGTTGGTACCGGGACTGATGTGGCCGATGCCCGTTGTAGTGGATCAGATACTCGCCGAGCACGAAGGTCAGGTGGCGTTCACTGAGGATCAAGATCCCGTCCAGGAGCTCGCGGCGCAGGGTGCCGATGACCCGCTCACAGATGGCGTTCATCCTCGGCGTCCGCGGCAGGGCGGTGATGGCCCGTAGCCCTTCAGCTGTGAAAACCTCCCGAAAGGCGGAGGTGAAGAGCGGGTCCCGATCGTGGATCAGGAACCGCAGCTCGGCGATACGGTCACCCACGTCCATGACCAGGTTACGGGCCTGCTGCACCATCCACGCCCCGGTCGGGTGCGCGGTCACTCCGGCCAGGTGCGATCGCCGGGTGCCGTGCTCGATGAAGATCAGCACATACAGCCCCTTGAGCAGCACCGTCTCGACCACCAGGAAGTCGCACGCGATGATCGCATGGGCTTGAGCGGTCAGGAACTGCCGCCAGGTCGGCCCGGTCCGGCGGGGCGCCGGATCGATACCGGCCGCGTGCAGGATCTCCCACACTGTAGATGCTGCGATCGTGTCGCCCAGACGGGCCAACTCGCCCTGGATCCGCCGATGCCCCCAGGTCGGGTTCTCCCGCGCCATCCGCACGATCAGCGCCTTGACCGGCCGGCGAGTGCGAGGGCGTCCCGGCCGTCGTCTATCGGTGAAGGTCCACTTGTGTGCTACCAGGTGGCGATGCCGGCGCAAGATTGTCGCCGGGGCGACCGGAAACACCTCCACCCATCGGTGCGATGGACCAGCCGCGACATTGCGAAAGCCGTACACGCAGCCGGGCTTTGAGCTTGATGACTCGGCTGGTCCCCTCGCTCTTGGCGTTGGTGATCCCGGCGGGAAGGAACACCTCGATCTCGCTCTGCCAGGCCTCGACGGTCGCGGCGAGCGTCACGAGCTCGGGCAGGTAGGCGTGGTCGGCGCACCAGGCGTAGAAGGCGTGCAGGCGGTGGCTGATCTGCGAGCGGGCAGGGTGGGTGCGGGCCAGGGCGAGCAGATCGCGCAGTTTCTCCTTGGCGTGCCAGCCGGCCAGGATGTGCCGCCGGTAGGTGCCGATCCTGGTCAGGTCCCGTCCCAGAACGGTGCGCTGCCGATCGGTGAGCTCCTCGGCGGCCGAGCGCAGCAGCCTGCGACGATCGCATTCGTGATCGCCCCTTGCGGCCCCGGCGCCCGCGCATCTTCCAGGTCAGCCGCCTGCGTAGCTCGGCGAGCTTGACATTGGCCAACTGCACCACGTGGAAATGATCGACGACGATCCTCGCGTGTGGCAGCCCAGCGCGGATCGCCGAGCGGAATATGGCACACATGTCGATGGCCACATGAGTGATGGCACCACGCCAGGTGGCGGGCTGGGCCGTCAGCCAGGCGGCCACCACGATCGAGACGCGGCTCTCAACCTGGCCCAGCAACCCCTGGCCGCCGGTCATGTCGGTGAAGCCGACACGCCACCGGTCGACGACCTGCCGATATTTCCGGTGTCGGGATTCTGCTCCCAGCGACGCCTGCCACGGCGGATCTTGCCACCCATCCACCTCCACGATCTCCGACACGGCGCCGCCTCGCTGATGCCGGCCGCCGGGGTAGAGATGAAGGTTGTACAGGAGACGCTGGGGCACACCTCCAACTCCTTCACGGCCGACACCTACACCTCGGTCTCTCCCGAGGTTGCGATGGCGGCCGCTGAGAAGACCGCAGCACTTTCTGCTCGCCGAGGAGGACCAGGAGGAGCCCGGAGAGGTGATCCCGCTGCGGGCCTGACCCGCTGCATCAGGAACGGGCCCCGTGATCGCCGTATTCGCACGGCGGGACGGGGCCGTTCCCTTTGCCAAGGTAGTCCCAGAACGCTGATGTTGATCATGGCGTGTGCGGGGTTGGTGCGCGCGAGCACGCACGGAGCACGCAACCGCTAGATGAAAATTCTAGAACGTATCCGATCCCGCATAGCCGCAGGTCAGACCATGATCAAAGCGCGCCCTGCAGGATTCGAACCTACGACCGTCGGATTAGGCAGTCGAAGTCCCCAGAATTCGCGCGCGAGCCCTACCGGAGTTCGAGACAAGGCATTCTGTACATGTTCAGCAAATCAT
>NZ_JBSFTC010000573.1:0-3792 GCF_053590415.1 Nonomuraea sp. NPDC003201 | reverse complement strand
CAGGCGGGCGGGATCGTCGCCCGCGCCCACGGCCGGGGCGCCGCCCACGCCGCGGCCGTCACCCGACCCGCCCTTCCCCGCACCGACCAGTAGTGCGTCAGCGGACGTAGATGTTCGGCCTGGGCGGGGTGGGCATGCCGTCGCCGATGAAGAAGCTCGTGTGCGGCGGCTGGTTGTAGGCGGTGTTCTGCCACGCGACCGACACCCGGTAGAGCGGGTCGTGCATCAGGGTGTAGATGCGGCGGTCGGTGGGCGTGGTCGTGGCGTAGATCCGCAGGGCGCGGTTGTCGCTGGTGGGCCAGATGACCTCTTCGCGCCAGTCGCCGAACAGGTCCGCCGACAGCGACGGGGTGGCCTTGGTGCCGTTGTTGGAGTGCACGCCGGAGGCGGTCAGCAGGCGGGTGTCGGCGCTGGTGCCGTACTTGTCGATCCTGGTCTGATCGAGCAGCTCCCGGAGCGGGTCGGCGTCCCACCAGACGAGGAAGTTGACCGAGGACGGCTTGCGGCCGGCGTTGTTGCCGGTGACGCTGCGCAGGTTGCCGTCGGCGGCGGACCAGAACTCACTGGCGATCCTGACCGTCGAGATGTCGCCGGCCACGCCGCGGCCGTTGTCGCCGTTGGCGGGGGTGGACCAGAGGATCTGGCCGGTGCGCGGGTCGATGTAGAGCGAGGACGGCTGGGAGCCCGACTCGCTCACCTTGAAGTACTCCAGGCCCGCCCTGCCCGGGTCGAAGTCGCCCAGGTGCTGGGCGTCGCCGTGGCCGGTGCCCGTGGTCCACATGCCGGTGCCGTTGTCGTTGACGGCCATGGCGCCGTACACGATCTCGTCCCTGCCGTCCTGGTCGACGTCCCCGACGGACAGGCTGTGGCTGCCCTGGCCGGTCCACTGCGAGCCCGCCGAGTTGCTGTCGAACGTCCAGCGCTTGGTGAGCGTGCCGTTGCGGAAGTCCCAGGCGGCGATGACGGAACGGGTGTAGTAGCCGCGGGCCATGATCAGCGAGGGGCGTTCGCCGTCCAGGTACGCGGTGCCGGCCAGGAAGCGGTCCACCCGGTTGCCGTACGAGTCGCCCCAGCTCGACACGGTGCCGCGAGGCGGGTCGTAGGAGACCGTGGACCTGGCGGCGCCGGTCTGACCGTCGAACATCGTCAGGAACTCGGGGCCGGACAGGACATAGCCGCTGGAGTTGCGGTAGTCGGCCGACGCGTTGCCGATGACGGTGCCCACGCCGTCCCTGGTGCCGTCGGCGGTCTTCATCGCGACCTCGGCCCGGCCGTCGCCGTCGTAGTCGTACACCTGGAACTGGGTGTAGTGGGCGCCCGCGCGGATGTTGCGCCCCAGGTCGATGCGCCACAGGCGGGTGCCGTCCAGCCGGTACGCGTCCACGTACACGTTGCCGGTGTAGCCCGACTGGGAGTTGTCCTTGGCGTTGGTCGGGTCCCACTTGAGCACGATCTCGTACCGGCCGTCGCCGTCCACGTCGCCCACGCTGGCGTCGTTGGCGTTGTAGGTGTAGGCGACCCCGTCCGGCGTCGTGCCGCCCGACGGCGGCTGGATCGGCACGTCGAGGTACGAGCCGCCGGTGAAGCGGAGCGAGGCGGGCGAGGCGGCCTGCTCGGCCCCGCCGACCACCGCCCTGACCGTGTACGAGGCGTCGGCGGCGGCGCCGTTGTCGAGGTAGTTGGTGGAGGCGGTGAGGTTCGTGGCGACCCTGGTCGAGCCCCGGTACACGTTGAAGGCCACGCCGTCGGGGTCGGTGCCGAGCAGCCGCCAGGACACGAGGTTGCCCGAACCGGACCGGACGCTGGTCAGGCCGCGGTCGAGGTCCTCCATCTGCTTCGTGGGCGGGGCGGCCTGGGCGGGGATGCCGTTGATCACCGTGGTCAGGGCGAGGGCTGCCATCGCGCCGGCCAGTCGTAAGCGCATTCGCTCGGTTCCCTTCTTGGTAAGCGCTTTCCCGATGGGCGAAAAAGAAAGTTTCATCGGGGTGTTAGCGTTAACGGACGCAGGCCGGGACCGCGGATGTCAGGGACGAATGTCAGACCTGCGGAAATGGCCACAATGTCTCCTCGTCGGCAAACGGGGTCGCCGCGTCCGCGGCCCGGCGTATTAAAGCGGCCCCGTCCCCCGCTCGCAAGGGTCCGTTGTCACGGCCGCGTCAGGTGAGGGCGTCCAGCGCGCGGTCGACGTCGTCGGCGGTGGTGTAGACGTGGAAGCTGGCCCGCACCTTGCCCGCCCGCACGGCCGCGCGGATGCCGGCCGCCTCCAGGCGCTCGCCGGCGGCGGCGTCCACGGAGACGATGGCCGAGTCGGACGGTTCGAGGCCGAGCCCGGCCCTGAAGCGGTTGGCGAGGGCGACGTTGTGGTCGCGGATCCGCTCGACGCCGAGCTCGTCGAGCAGTTCGATGGCCGGGGCGGCGCCGACGTAGGAGAACCAGGCCGGCGACAGGTCGAACGCGCGGGCGTCCGGCGCCAGCCGCAGCGGCGGGCCGTAGTAGGAGCCGCCTTCGTCGGCCCCGGCGTACCAGTTGGCGGCCAGCGGGCGCATGCGCTCGCGCAGGCGGGGCGACAGGTAGCCGAACGCGGCCCCGCGCGGCGCCATCAGCCACTTGTACGCGGCGCAGGCCAGCGCGTCGATGCCCGCGACCCGGAACGGCAGCCAGCCGCAGGCCTGGGAGGCGTCGGCGATGACCAGCGCGTCGTGGGCCCGGGCGGCGGCCACGATGTCCTGGAGCGGGGCGACGTACCCGGTGGCGGACTGGACGAGGCTGAAGGCGACGGCGTCGGTGGAGCCGGTGACGGCGTCGGCCAGCCGGTCGGCGGGCACGGTCTCGACCTCGGCGGCCACCGCCCACGGGAACAGGTTGCTGGTGAACTCGATCTCCGGCACCACGACGCGCGCGCCCGGCGGCAGCGCGGTGGCGACCGTGGACATGATCTGGGAGGCGGTGGAGCTGACGGTGACGTCGGCGACGGGCGCGCCGATGAGCCGGGCGAAGGCGGCGCGGGAACGGCCCACCGAGGCGTCCCATGGTTGCCAGTCGCCGCTGCCGTGCCGCCACTCGGTGAGGACGGCTTGGAGCTCTTCGAAGGCGTGGCGAGGGGGCAGGCCGTAGGAGGCGGTGTTGAGCCAGCCGGGGGCGGCGTCCCAGAGCTCGTGCGCCGAGGCGATGTCCATGGGGCCAGCCTAAGCTCGCCGGCCGCCGGTTTCAGTTGGGGCGTTTCAGCAGGCGGCCGATGGCCAGGCGGGTGAGCTTCTCGGCGTTCCCGGCGATGGAGCCGTCCGGGTCGACGCCCACCGAGCGGCCGTACTCGACCGTTCCCTGGAGGTTGCTCAGCCGGAACTCGTACGTCACCTTGTACCGTCGGAGGCTGCTCGTCGCGGCGTCGGTGTAGGTGAACGCGTCGTGGGCCAGGCCGTCGACCTCGCGGTAGTTCGTGTGCAGCCGGGACGCGACCCGCTTCGAGAGGTCGAACGTGGCGTCCGACATCGCCTCGCTGTCCAGCGTGTTCAGCGTGATGGACAGCTCGCCGCGCTTGGCCTCCGGGATCGCGTAGTCGCTCTTCCACGAGCACGAGGTGAAGTCGCCCTTGACGTACGTGAACGGTTTGCCCGCCGAGGGGGCGAGCTCCCGTACGAGGTCGTCGGAGACCAGCTTGCACGGTTCGGGGGGTTTGGCGAACGGGGGGATGTCGTCCGGCACGGGCGCGGCGGCCGGGCCCGGGGCGGGGGGGGGGGGCGGGGGTGGCGGGGGGGTGGGGTGGGGGGGGTGCAGGGCGCTGTTCGGCAGAGC
>NZ_JBSFTC010000572.1:0-3820 GCF_053590415.1 Nonomuraea sp. NPDC003201 | reverse complement strand
GCGAGTCGGCACGCCTGCCCGCCGCGCCGCCGCCGGCTCCCGGCAACCCGGCGGACACCGGGGACTACGGCTGGGCGCTGGGCCAGTTCGCCCTGCTGGGCCGTACCGACGTGGTGCGGGCCCTGCTGGACGCCGGCATGGCGGTGGACACGCGCGGCTGGAGCAACTTCACGCCGATCGACCAGGCCGCCATGCACGGCCGCACGGCGACCGTGCGGCTGCTCATCGAGCGCGGCGCCGATCTGGACGACCGCGCCTTCGACGACGAGGGCCCGACCCCGCTGGACTGCGCGCTGTGGGGGCTGCGCCACAACCGCGCGGAGGACGGCGACTACCTCGGCACCGTGCAGGCCCTCCTGGAGGCGGGCGCCCCCACCCGCCTGGACCCGCCCACGGGCGACCCGGCCATCGACTCCCTCTTTCTCAACAGGATCAGCCGAGCTTGAGCAGTAGTTCGGCGAGCTCGGCCGGCATGGTGATCATGCAGTCGTGGCCGGTCTCCAGTTCCCACACCTGTGCCGGGGCGCCGTTGGGCTGCGTCTCGGGGACGGGCCGGCGGGTGATGCCGTCCGGCTTGCCGACGGTGCAGTGGATGTGGGTCCGCGGGATCGCGTTCACGGCCGGGTTGTCCAGCCGGACCGGTTGCCGCAGGGTGCGCACCGGCTGATCCGACAGCATCGTGCGCAGCCAGGCGGCGTCCGCGGGGTCGGTGACCCCGAACAGCCCCGCGGGCGGCGGCAGCTCGGGCAGCGGCGGAACCCGCCAGCCGCCGCCGGACTGCGCGGCGCGGTCGATCAGGGCCCGGGTCATGGGTTGGACGTCGGCCGCGCTCTCGCCGTCCTCCGGGACCATCGCGTCGAGGTAGACCAGCCGCGCGATCCGATCCGGGACCTGGTTGGCGGCGGACGAGATGACCAGCCCCGCGTAGCTGTGTCCCACGAGTATCACCTCGGTGAGGTCCTCCTCGAGGATCAGCCCGACGATGTCGCCGACGTGCGTGTCCAGCCCGACCTCGGGGCTGAGCAGATGCGCCTTGTCGCCGTGGCCGGTCAGCGACGGCGCGGCCACCCGGTGTCCGGCCGACTCCAGCAACGGGACGACCCGCTCCCAGCACTGCCCGCTGTGCCAGGCGCCGTGTACCAGCAAATATGTTGTCATGGTCCGCCAGGCTGCCGACCAGGCCCGGACGGAGCCAGAGCCCCCGCGATCCTGGGGGTGACAGGACCAGGCAGGCAGGCGGTCGCGCGGATTACAGTGCGGAGATGAGCGAATCGAACCTGCTGGGTGATTACGTGCGCGCGCGCCGCGAGCTCGTCACTCCCGAACAGGTCGGTATCCCCGTTTCGGGGGTGCGGCGTGTGCCGGGCCTGCGCCGGGAAGAGGTCGCGATGCTCGCCGGCATCAGCGCCGACTACTACCTGCGCCTGGAGCAGGGCCGCGACCGCAACCCCTCCGCGCAGGTCCTCGAGGCCCTCGCCCGCGTGCTGCGACTCGACGACGACGCGACGGCGTACCTGCTGCGCCTCGGCTCCGGCCAACCCCGGCGGCGCCGGCGGCGGCCCAGGAAGGAGACCGTCCCTCCGGGCGTCGCCCGGCTCGTCGCCATGCTGCCGCTGCCCGCGTACGTCGAGGGCCGCTACTTCGACGTCCTCGCCGCCAACGCGCTGGCGACCGCTCTGTCGCCGCGCCTCGTGGCGGGCGCCAACCGCCTGCGGGACCTGTTCCTCGACCCCGCCGAGCAGGCGCTCTACCCGGACTGGGAGAACGCCGCCGCGGGCATGGTCGCCGGCTTCCGTGAGTCCGTCGGCACCGACACGGACGACCCCCGATGCATCGAGCTCGTCGGCGAGCTCTCCCTCGCCAGCCCCCGCTTCAGCCGGCTCTGGGCCCGGCACGACGTGGAGGCGTGCGAAGGCGCGGCCAAGCACATCGACCACCCGCAGGTCGGTGGCCTGCGGCTGAACCGGGAGCGGCTGGGCGTCGGCGGCGCTCCAGGCCAGACGCTCGTCGTCTACCACCCGGACCCCGGCAGTGACGACGCCGACAAACTCGTCCTTCTCGCCTCGGCCACCCCCATACGAACGGGGCGAGCAATCGATTCCCCTGAAGATCCGCTCGCCGCGCGCGGGGTGAAAGATACTGCAAAGAACCATATGAGGTGACGAATCCCACGGCCCCCAGCACGTAGAGTGACGATTCTGGAGAGGGGTCTGGGGCGAGGCACGATCGGGATGGTGTGGGACGACGCGCCGTACCCGATGCTGACGGTCGACAGCGCCGGCATCATCGAGCGGGCGAACGAGGCGGCCCGGCTGCTTCTCGCCGGCGCGGCCGTCGGCGTGCCGCTGGCGCGGGTGGCCCCGGCCTGGCTGTCGCAGGCCCATCGTGAGGTCTGCGCCGGGCGCCGTGTCGATCAGCGGGTCGATCAGCGGGCCGATCAGCGGGCCGATCAGCGGGCCGATCAGCGGGCGCGCGGGCCGGTGGGCGGGCCGGTGTTCGAGGCGCATCCGGTGCACGCCGGGCGCGATCGGGTCACGTGGTGGCTGGTCGACGTGGACGATCACCAGCGGGCCGTCGAGGAACTGCGCGCCGAGCGGGAGTGGACCGCGTTCATGGTGGAGGCGTCCGTCGAGCTGCTGTCGTCGCTGAACATGGAGCGTTGCCTGGAGGCGACCGCGCGCCTGGCCGCCCGGCGGCTCGCCGACGCCGCGCTGGTCGTCATGCCGCTGGCCCCGCGCCAGTACACGATCGCCTACTGCGATCCGGAGGGCGAGGTGTCCCGCGAGCGCGCGTCCGTCGATCCCCGTACGCTCCCGGGGCTCGCGGAGGCGCTGCAGGGCTTCCCTCCGGCGCCCGTCCGGTGGGTCGAGCCGGCCGAGGCGCCCGGCTGGGTGCTGCGCGACCGGGGCGGCGAGGTGGGCTCCGTGGCGGTGACCGCGCTGCCGGGCCATGGCCTGGCCGCGGGCGCGCTGGTGCTGCTGCGCCGTACCCCTCAGGCCGGTTTCTCGGACGCCGAGGAGGTGTTCGCGCCGCTGTTCACCGCGTGGGCCGGTGCGGCGATCTCGGTCGCGCGGCTGTACGCCGAGCAGGCGGCCATCGCCGAGACCCTGATGGCCGAGCTGCTGCCGCCCACGGCGCCGCCGCTCGAGGGCGTGGAGCTGGCGGCCCGCTACCGGCCCGCGGGCGACAGCGAACGCGTCGGCGGCGACTTCTACGACGTGCATCCCGTCGGCGGCTCCGGCCGGGAGTCGCTGGTGGTGCTCGGCGACGTGTCCGGCAAGGGCCTGGAGGCCGCCGTGCTCACCGGCAGGATCCGCAACATCCTGCGCGCCCTGGTGCCGCTGGCCGACGACCACCATCGGGTGCTCGAACTGCTGAACGGCGCGCTGCTCACCCACGGGGATCCGACGAGCTTCGTCACGCTCGTCCTGGCCTCGATCTCGCGTCGCGCGAACCAGGTCGTGGTGCGGCTGACCAGCGCCGGGCATCCGCCGCCGCTGATCCTGCGCAACGACGGCCGCGTGGAGCCGGTCCACGCCGCCGGCACGCTGATCGGCCTGGTGGAGCCCATCACCAGCGTCACCGAGCCGGTGCTGCTGGAGCCCGGCGAGACGTGCCTGCTCTACAGCGACGGCATCGTCGAGGCCAGGGGCGGCCCGCTCGGCGACGAGTTCTTCGGCGAGGAGCGGCTGTGCGAGCAGCTCCGGCAGTGCGCCGGCATGCCCCCCGAAGCCCTGGCCGACCGCGTCCAGATGCTGGCCTGCCAGTGGGTCGGCGCCGGCGAGCACGACGACATGGCGGTCGTCGCCATCACCGCGCC
>NZ_JBSFTC010000571.1:0-3824 GCF_053590415.1 Nonomuraea sp. NPDC003201 | reverse complement strand
GGGGGGGTCCTCCTTGCGGAGGACCCCGTCTCCTCCAAGTGGCCGGAGGTCCGCCCGGAGGGCGGAGCGTCCACCCGCGATCTTGCCTTAGGTTCGGGGCATGCCCAATGACTCCGCACTTTTTCTCGGCCAGTTCTTCCGGGCGCCGACCACGATCGGGGCGGTCGCGCCCAGTTCGCGGTGGCTGGCCTCGGCTGTCTGCGCGCCGATTCCCGAGCGCGGCGAACCGACCGTGGTCGAGCTCGGCCCGGGCACGGGCCCGTTCACGGCGGAGATCCAGCAGCGGCTGGGCGGGCGTGGTCACCACCTGGCCGTGGAGGTCAACGAGCCCATGGCGCGGCTCCTGGCGGCCCGGTTCCCGGCCGTCGACGTGGTGAACGCCGACGCGGCGCGGTTGGGTGCGTTGCTGGCCGAGCGCGGGTTGCAGCAGGCGGACGTGGTGGTGAGCGGGTTGCCGTGGGCGGCGTTCCCGCAGGAGTTGCAGCATGCGCTGCTGAGTGCGGTGACGTCGGTGATGAGCCCTGGTGCGGCGTTCACGACGTTCTCCTACATTCACGCCATCCCGCTGAGCTCGGCGCGCCGGTTCCGGGCGCTGCTGGCCGAGCGGTTCGAGGAGGTCGTGCCGGGGCGTACGGTGTGGCGCAACACTCCGCCCGCCTTCGTCTTCCACGCGCGCCGCCCCCGCCCATAAGCAGGGCCCGTAAATCCCTGGCAAAGCTTCGGCGGAGGCGGCCGTGGTGCGCGCAGGCCGGGGTGAGTCTCTGCCTCGTCCCCGGAGCAACGTTCTCGGCCTCGGTGAACAAGCCCTCGACATCCGCGCGGCGACCAGGCCGCCCCCGTCCACCCCCCGCTACCCGCGCGCGGGGCAAGCACACCCGCGGATCAGCCGAACGACGGCGGCCGCTTCTCCCGCACCGCGCGCACGCCTTCGACCACGTCGGGGCCGGTGAAACCGAGGAACTCCATGGCCAGTGAGGCGTCGAACGAGGGCCCGGCCAGGCGCAGCCAGTTGTTGAGCGAGTATTTGGTCAGCCTGATCGCCTCCTGAGAGCCGGAGGCGAGCCTGACCGCGATCTCCATGGCCTTGTCGTGCACCTGGTCGTCGTCCACGCACAGGCTGACCAGCCCCATCCGCTCGGCCTGCTCGCCCGTGACGGGCTCGCACAGCAGCAGGTGGTATTTCGCCTTGGCCAGGCCGCACAGCAGCGGCCACACGATGGCCGCGTGGTCGCCGGCCGCGACGCCGAGCCTGGTGTGCCCGTCGATGATCCGCGCCGTACGGCCCGCGACGGAGATGTCGGCCAGCAGGGCCACGGCGAGCCCCGCGCCGACCGCCGGCCCCTGGATCGCCGAGACGATCGGCTTGGAGCAGTTGAGGACGTTGTAGACGATGTCGCGGGCCTCGGCGAACACGCGCAGCCTGGTCGCGTGGTCGCGGGTCATCTCCTCGATCATGGACAGGTCACCGCCCGCGGAGAACGCCTCGCCCTCTCCCCTGACGACGACGGCCCTGACGCTGTCGTCCCGGTCGGCGTCGCGCCAGATCTCGCCCAGCTCGCGGTGGGCGGTCGCGTCCACGGCGTTGAGCCGGCCCGGCTCGCTGATCGTGACCCGCAGGACGCCGTCGGCCGGGGTGTCGATCTTGAGCTTGTCGTACGTCACCATGACCCCCGCAGCCGCTCCGCGACGTACTCGCGGGCCTCGACCGCCTGGTCGAACAGGCCAGGCAGGCCGAAGAAGCCGTGCACGGCGCCGTCCCACCTGCGGCTCTCCGCCGGCACGCCCGACTCCGCCAGGCGCCGGGCGTAGTGCTCGCCCTCGTCTCTCAGCACGTCGTACTCGGCCGTCACCACGGTCGCGGGCGCCAGGCCGGCGACGTCGGGCAGCCGCAGCGGCGACAGCCGCGGGCCGGCCAGGTCGGCGTCACCGGCGTACTGCCGGGCGTACCACGCCAGCTCGGCCGCCCCGAGCGCGTAGCCCTTGGCGTATTCGCCGTGGCTGGGCGTGTCCATGGCCAGGTCGAGCACCGGGCAGACGAGCGCCTGGTGCGTGAGGCCCAGCCCGGCGTCGCGGGCCTGCCAGGCGGCGACGGCGGCCAGGTTGCCGCCCGCGCCCTCGCCGACGACCGCGACGCCGCCGTTGCCCTGGTAGAAGGCCGGCCGGGTGAACAGGTCGCGCACGACGGTCCACGCGTCGTCGGCCGCCGCCGGGAACGGGTGCTCGGGGGCGAGCCGGTAGTCCACGGACACCACCACCGCGCCCGTGCGGATCGCCAGGTCGCGGCAGAGCCGGTCGCTCCGTTTGACGCCGCCGTAGACCCAGCCGCCGCCGTGGAAGAAGACCGCGACGGGCAGGGCGCCGTCGCCGGGGTCGGCGCGGTAGATCCTGATGGGCACGCCCTCGGCCTGCTCGTCACGGACGAAGGGGAGCTTGGTGAGCGGGCCGCGGTGGATCGCCACCCGGTCGGGCTGCGCGCGCGTCTCCCGGATCTCTTCCGGGCCGAACGCGTCGTAGTCGGTGCCCGCGTCCGGCACGTAACGGGCGAGGTAGTCCCGCGCCTGAGGATGCAGCGGCATGATCGCAGCCTATCGGGCCGCCTCGATGAACGCATCGAAGATCCGCGCATCTCCGTCACTCTCCGGATGCCATTGGACACCCACACCGAACCGGTGCCCCTGCAACTCGATCCCCTCGACGATCTGGTCCTCGGCCCAGGCCACGGCCAGCAGGCCGGTGCCGAGGCGGCGGACGGACTGGTGGTGGGGGGCGCTGACCTCGACCCGGTCGCCCACGGCCTTGCCGAGTTTGCTGGAGACGCTGACCTGGATCGTGTGGGTCGCGCCCGGCTCGCCGTGGCGGTCGCTGTCGAGCACCTCGGGCAGCCAGGGGATCAGCGTGCCGCCCTGGGCGACGTTGAGCACGTGCATGCCCCTGGCGATGGCCAGGATCGGCAGGTCGGCGCGGACGGCGGCCCTGGCCAGGGCCAGCTCGAACCGGTCGCGGTGCTGCTGCGGCTCGGCCACCCGCTCGTCGGGCTCGCCGCCGTAGTTGCCCGCGCCGAGCTCCACACCGTCGGCCAGGACGATGCCCTGCAGGCCGCTGATGTAGTCCTCGATGGCGGGGGTGCCGATCGGCGGGAGCATCACGGGAGCGCCCCCGGCCCGCCCGACCGCCCTGGCGTAGGAGGGAGGCGACAGTACGGCCTCGCGTACGTAGTCGCTCCAGCGGGCGGCTTCGAAGTAGGCGGTGATACCGATGAGCGGTCGGGACATGCGATCTCCAGGGGGCAAGGTGGAGTCCGTGCCGCCATCAGCCTGTCAAGATGACGGCCGCACGCCCCATCATGGCGCAAGGTCTTTCCGATATGTCAGGTCTCCCAAAGATCTACCACTTCTGTCCCCACCCCGACGCCTCGCCCCCTCCGCCCGCACGACGCAACGGGCCGGGGCGGGCGCGGCGTGGTCCGCCTTCGGCCGTCCGCACTCAAGCACCCACCGCGCCTCCAGCCACCCCACACCGGCCCTCCCGGCGGGCTCCCGCAAGGGCCGGTGAGGGTGCGGGGCGCTAGGTTGCGGGGCGGGGCACCTCGGTCGGGCGGAGCGGTAGGGGGGCGGCGGCGGGGCGCTGGGTTGCGGGCCGGTGTGCGGGCCCGGGAGGAGGCAGGCCAGGGCGCGGGGAAGTGGGGCGCCCAGGTGCCGGGGGGCGCGCGTGGGTGGGGTCAGGGCGGGGCGCTGAGAGGCCGAGGACGGCGCGCGCGGGTTGGCAGATGGGAAGAGCGACGTGAAGGGAAAGATAGAATTTATAGCGGTGTCGATCACTCGGGG
>NZ_JBSFTC010000570.1:0-3836 GCF_053590415.1 Nonomuraea sp. NPDC003201 | reverse complement strand
TCCGGCGGTGCGTGGAGTTCGCCGGTGTCGTCGCGCGACTCCGCCCCGATCGTGACCGCTGCTGGACGCCGTCGTGGAGGTCGCGTTCGATCCTGCGCCGCTCGTCGTCCACGGCCCGGACGATGCCGGAGCGGGTGGCGGTCAGCTCGGCGATCCGCCGGCGCATCAGCTCGTGGCTGCCGGGGCCGAGGAAGTGGTCGGCCAGCCGCCGTTCGAGCGATCCGACGGCCAGGGTCATGAGGGCGACCAGGGCGAGCAGCACGGCGCCGCCGGTCAGGCCGAGCATGCCGCTGCTGGTGACGATCCTGACGCCGGGCAGGTTCACCGGCACCGGCTCGGCCCGCCCCCATACGAGGTCCCACAGGCCGCCGACCAGCAGGAGCCCGCCGAGGAAGAGGCCCGCCGCGCACAGGTACCCGCCCAGGACCCCCAGGGCGGCGCGCGCAGTGAGGAAGCCGTAACCGCCGTCCCGCCGCGCCACCTCGTGCCCGAGCCAGCCGGACAGCCTGGCCCGTTCCAGAGCCATCAGCCTGTCCAGCCCTCGGACGACGGCGGGCCGGGCGGCCGGGACCAGGCGCGCGGGCCACGCCACGCACAGGAAGACCAGCTCGACGAGGCCGAGGGCCATCCCGAGGACGACCCCGGCCAGCACCCGGGCTGCCCTGCTGCCTGACACGGGCGTGAATTCTAGGCGCAACCCCCTGATGCCGCGCACCGCCCGCGCCGCTCCACGCATCCTCCGCGCCGCTCCACGCATCGCGGGCCGCCGCGCTACGCGTCGCGGCGGCGCAGCACCGCGTGGCCCGCCGCCAGGGCCGCCGCCGTCCAGGCGAGGAGCCAGGCCAGCCCCTCCCCCGCCGAGTACGGCATCGGCCCGCCGGCCAGGTTGTCCGCGCTCCCCATGAACGCCAGCCCCGCGAACGTCGGCATCCGCAATGAGGCGTCCAGCGCCGCCTGGCTCCCCGTCGTCAGCAACATCAGCGGCAACCCCATGAGCAGCATGAACACCACGGTCAGCGTGCCCGCCGCGCTGCGCATCGCGGCGCCGACGCCGAGCGTCATCACCGACACCAGCGCGAAGAACGCCCCGACCCCGAGCAGGTCCGGCACGACCTCGCCGATCGGCGACACGACGAGCCCGCCGAACAGAGCACCGGACAGCACGACCTGGACGACCACCGTCGCGACGGCCCCCGACAGCACGCCCGTCACGGCCATCACCGGCGCCACCACCAGCGTCTTGGCGGCCAGCACCACCCCTCGGACGGGAGTGGCCTGCAACGTGGCCCGGATGCTCCCCGACGAGTACTCCGAGGTGATCGCCAGCATCGCCAGCGCCACCAGCGCGAACTGGACGAACGACGTCGCCGACACCACCGGCTCGCTGGCCGTCACCCGCGCGCCGGTCCGGCCCTCGCGCAGGGCGTCGGTGGCGCTCGCGCCGCCCAGCGTGAGCGCGGTCACCACCATGAGCGCCGCCGCGCAGGCCAGGCACCACCACGTGGACCTGACCGACCACAGCTTGGCCCACTCGGACCCGATCGCCTGCCACAACGTCCTCATGATCCCGCTCCGTACTCGACGCTTCCCGCGGTCAGCTCCTGGTAGGCCTGTTCGAGCGAGGCCTCCCGGGTGCGCAGCTCGTGCAGCCGGATCCCGGCCTCGTAGGCCAGGTCGCCGACCCTTTCGAGGGTGGCGCCGGTGGCCTCCAGCTCGTTCTCGCCGTACCGGTCCACCGCGATCCCGACGGCGCGCAGCCGTACCGCGAGATCGCCGGCGTGCGGGGTGCGGACGAGCACGGCCGTCAGGGAGCTGCCCGCGATGACGTCGGACAGCGGCGCGTCCGCGATGAGCCGGCCCTTGCCGATCACGACGAGGTGGTCGGCGGTGAGCTGCATCTCGGTCATGAGGTGGCTGGAGACGAACACCGTCCGTCCCTCGGCGGCCAGCGACCGCATGAGCCCGCGCACCCAGCGCACCCCATCCGGGTCGAGCCCGTTGACGGGTTCGTCGAACATCAGCACCTCCGGATCCCCCAGCAGCGCCGCCGCGATGCCGAGCCGCTGGCTCATGCCCAGCGACAGCGCCCCGGCCCGCTTGCGCGCCGCCGCGGCCATGCCGACCGTCTCCAGCACCTCGCCCACGCGCCGCCGGGGGATGCCGTTGGCGCGGGCCAGCGCCACCAGGTGCGCGTGGCCGCTGCGGCCCGGGTGCAGCGCGCGGGCGTCGAGGAGCGCGCCGACCGTGCGCAGCGGGTTGCCGATCCGGTGGTACGGCACGCCGCCGATCAGCGCGGTGCCGGCGGAGGGGCGGTCGAGGCCGAGGATCAGGCGCATCGTGGTCGATTTCCCGGCTCCGTTGGGGCCGAGGAACCCGGTCACCGTGCCCGGTCTCAGCTCCAGTGTCAGGTCGTCGACCGCCGGGCGGTCGCCGTACCTCTTGCTCAAACCCTTCAGACTGATCACGCCGCCTCACGCTAGGCGGCCCCGGGTCCGGCGGGTATGGGGGCGACCCGCCGACTTCGATGGCGGAAAGCCGTAAAAGACCAGGCCGGCGGCGAACGGGGACGCCTCCGGCCCGGTCGGCACAATGTACTGCCTCGCCTCGGGTGCGGACCACGCGGAAATACCGGGTTCGGCTGTGCCTCCGGGCATCGCGCATCCAGAATCCGTACGATTCCCTCGATCACCGACAAATCCTGCGAGGTCGCATGTTCGGCATCATCCGTCCCTGTGGCGAACACGGGTGCCCGTCGCTGCGTGCGGCCTGGCGGGCGCACCTGTGCGGGCTGTGCCTGACGTTGCGGGACGGGCAGGGCCAGGCGGCGCGGCTGGCCACCAACTACGACACGCTGATCATCTCGGTGCTGACCGAGGCCCAGCTCGGGTCGGCCGCGCCCCGCCGGGCGGCCGGGCCGTGCGCGTTACGCGGGTTCCGCGCCGCCGAGGTGGTGGACGCGCGGGCGTCCGGGGCGCGGCTGGCGGCGGCGGTGTCGCTGGCGCTGGGCGCGGGCAAGCTCCACGACCAGGTGGCCGACGGGGACGCCGGCTTCGGGGTGGTCCGGCGGCGGCTGGCGGCCCTGCTGGCGACACGGTGGGAGGCGGGCGGTGCGCGGCTGGGGGCCGGGGTCGGGTTCGACACGGCGGTGCTGGTCGCCACCGTGGACCGCCAGCTCGACCTGGAGCGCCGGGCCGCCTCGCACGGCGGGCAGGGGGTGCTGGAGCTGACCGCGCCGGCGGAGGAGGCGGTGGCGGCGGCGTTCGCGCACACGGCGGTGCTCGCCGGGCGGCCGGGCAACGCCGCCGCGCTGGCCGAGGCGGGCAGGTTCTTCGGCCGGATCGCCCACCTGCTGGACGCGGTCGAGGACCGGGCCGAGGACGCCGCGCGGGACGCGTTCAACCCGCTCGCCGTCACCGGCACCGGCGAGCGGGAGGCCCGGCGGCTGTGCGACGACGCCGCCCGCGGCCTCACCCTGGCCCTGCGGGAGGTGGAGTTCGAGGAGCGCCACCTGGTGGACACGCTGCTCGGCACCGAGGTGCACCGGGCGGTGGAGCGGGCGTTCCGGGCGTCCTACGAGCGGCCCGGCTGGATCCGCAAGACGGGGGCCGGGATCCTCACGATCCTGACCTGCGGCCGGTGGCAGCCCCGGTGGAACAAGCGGGACGCCCGTCACCGCGGCCGGGGCGGGTGCGACCTGGGCGGCCTGGACTGTTCCTGTTGCGACTGCTGCAACTGCTGCGACTGCTCCACCTGAAGCCGCTCACGCCGGGCGGACGGCGCTGATCGCGGCGTCGCGGGTGAGCGCGGCCCCGCTCCCGTACGCCGCGGCGAACGCG
>NZ_JBSFTC010000569.1:0-3887 GCF_053590415.1 Nonomuraea sp. NPDC003201 | reverse complement strand
GAACCTGATTCAGGGGCCGGACTCCGTAGACTGTGATGGTGATTTCCCGTATTGACATGCGTGGTTCTCTTCCGGAGAACCTGCGCGACGTGCTGCCCCGCGCCGAGCTCGACGTCGAGGCCGCCCTGGAGAAGGTGCGGCCCATCTGCGACGACGTGCGCCATCGCGGGGCGGCAGCCGTACGGGAGCTGACCGCCAGGTTCGACGGCGTCGAGATCGCCTCCACCCGCGTCTCCGCCGAGGCCATCGACCAGGCCCTGCGTGAGCTCGCCCCCGAGGTCAGGGCGGCGCTGGAGGAGTCGATCAGGCGGGCCAGGCTGGTCCACCGCGACCAGCGGCGCGCCGACGTCACCACCCAGGTCGTGCCCGGCGGCACCGTGACCGAGCGGTGGGTGCCGGTCGACCGGGTGGGCCTCTACGTCCCCGGCGGCCGCGCGGTCTACCCCTCCAGCGTGGTCATGAACGTCGTCCCGGCGCAGGAGGCCGGCGTCGGCTCGCTGGCCGTGACCAGCCCGCCGCAGAAGGAGTTCGGCGGGCTGCCGCACCCCACGATCCTGGCCGCGTGCGCGCTGCTCGGCGTGGACGAGGTCTACTCGGTGGGCGGGGCGCAGGCGGTGGCCATGTTCGCCTACGGCACGGAGGAGTGCCCGCCCGCCACGATGGTGACCGGTCCCGGCAACATCTGGGTGGCGGCGGCCAAGCGGCTGCTCAAGGGGCGCATCGGCATCGACTCCGAGGCGGGCCCGACCGAGATCGCCGTCCTGGCCGACGAGACGGCCGACCCGGTCCACGTGGCCGCCGACCTGATCAGCCAGGCCGAGCACGACCCGATCGCCGCCGCCGTGCTGGTCACCACCAGCGTCGAGCTGGCCGACGCGGTCGAGAAGGAGCTGCCGGGCCAGGTGTCGGCGACCAGGCACTCCGAGCGCATCGCCGAGGCGCTGGGCGGCAGGCAGTCGGGCATCGTGCTGGTCGGCTCCATCGACGACGGCATCAAGGTCGTGGACGCGTACGCCGCCGAGCACCTGGAGATCCACACCGCGAACGCCGCGGAGATCGCCGGAAGAATCCGGAACGCCGGGGCCATCTTCGTGGGCCCGTACGCTCCCGTGTCGCTCGGCGACTACCTCGCCGGGTCCAACCACGTGCTGCCCACGGGCGGTTGCGCCTGCCACTCCAGCGGCCTGTCGGTGCAGTCGTTCCTGCGCGGCATCCACGTCGTCGACTACACCCGCGACGCCCTCGCCGACGCGGCGGCCCACGTGTCGGTCCTGGCGGACGCCGAGGACCTTCCGGCCCACGGCGCCGCGATCCGCGCCCGATTCGACTGGCAGATTCCCACGGAGACCGCGTGAACCTCGACGACCTGCCCATCCGGGACGACCTCCGGGGTAAGTCGCCGTACGGCGCGCCCCAGATCGACGTCCCCGTCAGGCTCAACACCAACGAAAACCCCTACCCGCCCTCGCCCGAGCTGGTCGCCGACCTGGCCGAGGCGGTCCGGGAGAGCGCGGGCGAGCTCAACCGCTACCCCGACAGGGACGCCACGGCCCTGCGCGCCGACCTGGCCGGCTACCTCGGCCACGGCCTGACCACCGAGCAGGTGTGGGCCGCCAACGGCTCCAACGAGGTGCTCCAGCAGATCCTGCAGGCCTTCGGCGGCCACGGCCGCACGGCCATCGGGTTCGAGCCCTCGTACTCGATGCACCCGATCATCACCAGCGGCACCAGCACCGAGTGGATCTCGGCCGGCCGCGAGGACGACTTCTCGATCGACCCCGGCAAGGCGACGGCGGCGATCGAGGAGCACCAGCCCGACATCGTGTTCCTGGCCTCGCCCAACAACCCGACCGGCACCGCCCAGCCGCTCGAGACCATCAAGGCCGTCCTGGCCACCACCCGGGGCATGGTCGTGGTCGACGAGGCCTACGCCGAGTTCGCCCGCGAGGGCACGCCGTCGGCGCTCACCCTGCTGCCCGAGCACCCCCGGCTGATCGTCACCAGGACGATGTCCAAGGCGTTCGCCATGGCGGGCACCCGGCTCGGCTACCTCGCCGCCCACCCGGCCGTGGTGGAGGCGCTGCTGCTGGTGCGCCTGCCGTACCACCTGTCCACGCTCACCCAGGCGGCGGCGCGTGTGGCGCTGCGGCACCGCGCCGAGCTGCTCGGCACGGTCGACGCGCTGCGGCGCGAGCGCGACGACACGGTCGCGTGGCTGCGCTCCAAGGGCCTGGCCGTGGCCGACTCCGACGCCAACTTCGTGCTGTTCGGGCGCTTCCCCGACCGGCGCAAGGTGTGGGAGGGGCTGCTGGAGCGCGGGGTGCTCATCCGCGAGGTGGGCCCGCCACAATGGCTGCGGGTGTCGATCGGCACCGGTGAGGAGATGGCGGCCTTCCGCGCCGCCCTGGAAGGAGTCTTGTGAGTCGCGTAGGCCGCGTCGAGCGCGTTACGAAGGAGACCTCGGTCCTGGTGGAGGTCGGCCTCGACGGCACCGGCCGGGTCGAGGTGGCCACCGGGGTCGGCTTCTTCGACCACATGCTGGCCCAGCTGGGCAAGCACGGGCTGTTCGACCTGACGGTCAAGACCGAGGGCGACCTGCACATCGACTCCCACCACACGATCGAGGACACCGCGCTCGCGCTGGGCGCGGCGTTCCGCGAGGCCTTGGGCGACAAGTCGGGCATCAGGAGGTTCGGCAGCGCGTCGTGCCCGCTGGACGAGTCGCTCGCCCAGGTCACCGTCGACCTGTCCGGGCGCCCCTATCTCGTGCACTCCGAGCCCGAGGGCATGGCGCCGATGATCGGCCCCGAGTACGACACGACGATGACCCGCCACATCCTGGAGTCGCTCGTCGCGCAGGCCGCGATCTGCCTGCACGTCCACGTGCCCTACGGCCGCAACGCCCACCACATCGTGGAGGCCCAGTTCAAGGCCCTGGCCAGGGCGCTGCGCGAGGCGTCCGAGCTCGACCCGCGCGCCACGGGCGTGCCGAGCACCAAGGGCGTCCTGTGACCGAGAACACCATCGCCATCGCGATGGTGTTCATCGGGCTGTTCCTGATCGGCGGCGTGTTCTCGCTGGCCAAGCAGGGGCTGAAGATCGGTGCGGCCGTCTGCGCGCTGGGCGCGGCGATGGCGATCACGGCGGGGGTGCTGTGGTGGTAGGCAAGAAGGTCGTGGTGCTCGACTACGGGTCGGGCAACCTGCGCTCGGCCGAGCGTGCGCTGGCCAGGGTCGGCGCCGACGTGACCGTCACGTCCGACTTCGACGCCGCCATGGACGCCGACGGGCTGGTGGTGCCGGGCGTCGGCGCGTTCGAGGCGTGCATGACCGGGCTCAAGAGCGTGCGCGGCGAGCGGATCATCGGGCGGCGCCTGTCCGGCGGGCGTCCGGTGCTGGGCATCTGCGTGGGCATGCAGATCCTGTTCGCCCGGGGCGTCGAGCACGGCGTGGAGACCGAGGGCTGCGCCGAGTGGCCGGGCACGGTGGAGCGGCTGGAGGCGCCCGTCCTGCCCCACATGGGGTGGAACACGGTCAAGGCGCCCGCCGACAGCGTGCTGTTCGCCGGGCTCGACGCCGCGACCCGCTTCTACTTCGTGCACTCGTACGGGGTGCGCGAGTGGGAGCTGCACGCCGGCGAGGGGTTCGCCGAGCCGCTGGTCACCTGGGCCGAGCACGGCGTCCCGTTCGTGGCCGCCGTCGAGAACGGCCCGCTCAAGGCCACCCAGTTCCACCCCGAGAAGTCCGGCGACGCCGGAGCCGTGCTGCTGAAGAACTGGCTCGGCACGCTGTGAGCGCGCCGATCAGCCGATCCAGGCTCTCATGAGCAAGGAGCGCGCGCGCCCGCTCCGCCTCCCGCTCGGCCCTGCGGCGCGCGCGCTCCTTGCT
>NZ_JBSFTC010000568.1:0-3905 GCF_053590415.1 Nonomuraea sp. NPDC003201 | reverse complement strand
AGAACTCACCACGCTCGGCATCAAAGTCGCACCGTCCACGGTGTGGGAGATCCTCAAGCAGGAAAGTTTCGATCCGGCGCCCGAGCGGGCGTCCACCACGTGGGCCGACTTCCTACGCTCGCAAGCCGACGCCCCGCTGGCCTGCGATTTCATCGAGACCATCACCTTGAACGGGCAACGCCAGTACATCCTGGCGGTCATCGAGCATGCCACCAGGCGTGTCCGCGTGCTCGGCACCACCGCGCACCCGAGCATGAGCTGGGTCACCCAGGCGATCAGGAATCTGGTGATGGATCTGAACGATGCGGGCTGCCGGGCGCGCTATCTGATCCAAGACAAGGATGGGAAGTTCCCAGCCCTCATGGACGAGATCCTCGCCGACGCCGACATCAAGACCGTGCTCACCGGCATCCGGATGCCGCTGATGAACTCGATCATGGAACGGTGGGTGCAGTCGTGCCGCCACGAACCCCTCGACCGCTGCCTCGCATGGAACGAACGCCATCTGCGGCACGCCCTGCGCGAGTACGAACGGTTCTACAACCAGCACCGAGCCCATCAAGCCCTGGACCAAGCAGCGCCGCTGCGCACCGTCCCCGATCCGATCACGGATCCCGAGCAAATCACCGACCTGAATGTATGCCGACGCGACCGGCTCGGCGGCGTCCTCCACGAGTACTCACCTGCGGCTTGAACGCATGGATGGAATTTTCGGCAGGCGCACAGTCGCCTTGCTCGCAGCCGAGCAGAACGCTCTCTGCTCGGCACAAGCGCCCTGTAGCGATCGAAGTCGTCTTCCCGCAGGTCTCATCGTCCCCACCTGACACAGCACATCCTCACCAGCGGGGACCCGGACCCAAGACGGGCCCGGTTTCGTTCGGTACCGATCGATGGTGATCCGCTAGGTGTGAATCCGACCGGCCGTAAGGGCAAGGTCTGCGTCAGCCGAAGATTCTCCCTACCAGAGAGGCCCGGTCCGACCCCGGATCGGTCTGGTCACGGAATTGGCACACGCAGGATGGGAGCACCGTTGTAATGGGCCTCCCAAGCGGTGGCGCCGACGAGACCGAGCGGTTGCCTGATCATGGCAGAGGCCTCGCCGTTCACCCAGGATTCGAGTCGTTCCCGCACCGTCTCGACGGGAAGACGCCCCACCAACTGGGAGATCACCGTTGTACCTTCCACCATGCCGAACGCACATTTGAATGGCATGGTCTCACCTCTGGCTCGCGCAGCGGCATCGAGCGCCCTGTTGAGGCCACCGCAGATGCCATCGCTGGCCGCCTGCAACTGCATCGGAACCTGGGCCGCGCCAGGCAACTGCTCCCGCAGCAGATGCCTCTCCTCGTCATCGGCAAAGACGTAGTAGGCGTTCTTCGGGAGGTGGCCCGAGATCGCCTTGACGATCTCGGACACCAGTCGCTCGGCGTCGGCGTCCTCGAATATCTCGATGTCGATATTCCCGCCGGTATCACCTTCGCCTCCTCCCGTCACCTCACCCTGATCGCCGAGGATATCCTCGATCAGATCTTCGATATCGGCCTTGCCTACCTGCGCGCCGCCCAGCCAGCTGATAAATACTTCCACCATACCTACTCTATCTGTTGCCTGAACACCTTCTCAAGGAAGAACGCGTCCAGCTTCGTGAGCGACCTCTTCCGGCGGTCCGGGCGGTCCCAGCTCATACCCTCGATCTTGTTCCTTAGGTCAGCCCCTTCTTCTCTATAAGCTTCTATGTAGAATTGCTCACCACCGGACATGGCGTCCCTGGAAGTATAGACGTCGATGATCTCAGGCTGTTTGTCTCCCAGCTCTGGGAAGTAGTGGTCATGCCCCTTCTTTTGCTTTTTGAAGCGCGCATTGAGCACCTGCTGAGGCGTTCCCTTGCCGCTGGCCTTGCCTATGTATACTACTTTATCCGCACTATTGCGGATGATGTATGTGATGTAGCTCCTTCCGCCTGCCGCACTGGGCACGTCGATCTTGATATTCTTCCCCGGCGTGATGCGGAATCTGCTGAACATACTGGCCTTGCCGCTGGCCTTGCCCTTGTCGCTACCCATGAGCTCATCGAGGTCATGGCGCGCCCATATGCCGTTGAAGAAGAAATCTGTGGCCTTCCTCCCACAGGACGTAAAGCCTATTTCTTCACAGATGGACATGGCGAGGAAGAATTCCTGCTGCGTCCTGAGGCGATCATCGTTCATGGCCTCCGAATATGTTCTGAAATGGTCGGCGGCACGAGCTTGCCAGCGCTCTATGAACTTCGCCCTGACCGCATCGTTCGGAAGCGCTCCAATGATGATCTCGATGGCTGATACATAACTGCCACTGCCACCGCCAGCGTCGACGTCGAGACCGTCCGGATCGGACTGCCCAACAGGATTGTCGGCTGCGTAGCCGTACGGGCTCGTCAGCTCCGGGTTTTCGGTGTCGAATTTAGGGTCGGGAGATATGAACTTCGCCGTGGCGGGGTCGTAGTAGCGCGCGGACAGGTAGCTCAGCCCCGTGGAGGCGTCTTCTACCTTGCCGAGGAAGCCGCGGTCAGTGGAGGGCAGATCGTCCACGCCCCGGCGCTGGCCGTAGGGCAGATAGCGTTCCCGTGCGACCTGGCCGGTGGTGTCGTCGATGGCCAGTTGCATCGAGCCGTGCAGGCCGGAGGCCGCCCACTGGAAATCGTTAGTGGTGCGAATGCCGATGACGGCGCCGTCGGGCGAGGCGTAGTAGCGGGTCGCCTTCGTTGTGCCGGAGGCGCGTACCTCCATCCCATCCAGATAAAGAGTGGTCCCACTTGCTTCACGCCGGATGAGCCGCTCGCCATCGGCATCGTAGACCATGGAGGTGTCCACGCCATCAACGGCGGCCCTCTCCAACTGCCCTGTCTGGTTCCACGTAAATGTCGTCTGCTTGCCGTTTACGGTGCGGCTGATGAGCTGGCCGGCGTTGTCATAGGAATAGGTGTCAGTTCTGGACGGTCGCGCGACGGAGGTGACTGCGTTGGGACGTACCGCCGAGGATCCAGGCGCCGGGTAATGGTATGTAGCCGTCTCCGTACTGTCGGTCAGAGAGGCGATGTTGCCGACGGCGTCGTATGCGTACGTGTGACGGTAAGGGTCGATGCCTTGACCGTCAGGACCGGCGGCACAGTCGGCCCGTGTTGTGGTGAAGGCCGAGGCGAGCCGACTTAGAGCGTCATAGCCGAAGCACTCTGATTGGCCGGGGCTACTTCCGGTCGCTGACGTGGCGTCGAGAACCTGCGTGATCTCACCGGCCCGGTTGTAGCTGAATACGTCATCCTGGGCAGTAACGGGGCTCGGCGTGTTCGCTTTCGCGGTGGTGGTCAGCTTGCCCAGCCAACCGGTCCCGGGATCCCAGGTGAAGGTTCGTTTGAGCTGACCGTTGCTTCCATATAAGCGTTCGGCAATGCGGCCGGTGGAGCCGTAGGAGGTGTCTTTGACATAGACCGTGCCGCCGTTCAGGTCCGACGAAACGTCCTTGGGCATCCCCAGGTCCGAGTAACCATAGGTGAGGGTTTCTGATTGGAGACCTCCCGCAGCAGGCAGAGTGCGCGTCAGTGGGTTGCCGGCTCTGTCGTAGGTTATGGCGAAGACATAGTCCCCTGCGATTCCCGTCTCAGCGGCTGGAATGGATACCTTGGTGCCGGTAGGGCGGTAAGAGCTGTCGTAACCGGTAACAGCCTTGGTATAGGCGCGGCCGCCAGCATAGCGAGTGCTGGAGGTAACCTGGCCCTGCGCAAGGGTGTCGTACAACCATTCGGCCAGCTTGATACCGGTGTCGACCTCTCCAGCCCACTGAGGTGATCTCAGCGAAATAGTTCGGACGAATTGGGATTTCTTGGACGCCACTGGTGGCGTTCCGGGCCTATCGGGAGGAGTTGCCGAAGG
>NZ_JBSFTC010000567.1:0-3917 GCF_053590415.1 Nonomuraea sp. NPDC003201 | reverse complement strand
GGCGTACCGCGGTCGTCGTCGCGGTGGACGGCCGCGCGGCCGGGCTGATCGGCATCGCCGACGCGCCCCGCGACAGCTCCGCGGCCGCCGTGGCGGCGCTGCACGAGGCCGGCGTCGAGGTCGTCATGCTGACCGGCGACAACGAGGCCACCGCCCGGCGGATCGCCGACCGGCTCGGCATCGACACCGTGATCGCCGAAGTGTTGCCGGGCGACAAGGCCGCCAAGATCGTCGAGCTGCAGCGCGACGGGCGCAAGGTCGCGATGGTCGGCGACGGCGTCAACGACGCCCCCGCGCTCGCCCAGGCCGACCTCGGCATCGCGATCGGCGCGGGCACCGACGTCGCCGTCGAGACCGCCGACGTGGTGCTCATGCGCTCCGACCCGCTCGACGTGCCGACGGCGCTGGTCATCGGCCGCGGCACACTCCGCAAGATGCGCCAGAACCTGGGCTGGGCGATCGGCTACAACACGATCGCGCTGCCGATCGCGGCCGGCGTCTTCGAACCCGCCTTCGGCCTGGTGCTGCGACCGGAGATCGCCGCCCTGTCCATGTCCGGATCGAGCGTCATCGTCGCGGTCAACGCACTCGCCCTCAAGGGGCTCCGCCTCCCGCGCCCTGCCGCCGCCGGAGACTGAGCACCGGACAGCTGTCTCGTGGCGACCGTCGAGGTCACCTAATCCGAGTGCTCTTCCGCGAGTTCTTCGACGGTTCCGCCGGTGGACAGCCGGTCCAGGACGCCGACCAGGTGCGGGCACTCGCTCGCGGGATGGTCAGCGGGGCAGGTCAGCGCCGCTGAGAGGAACCGGCGGGCGCCCTGGGCTCGCTCGATCAGGGCGTCCAGTTCGCCGATCTGGTCCCGCACCGCTGATCGCCATTGCTCGCCGGACTCGTCCATGACGGCGGCGGCGGTGTCGAGCCGGACTCCGAGCCGTTGCATCAGGGCGATCAGTGCGAGGCGGCGCAGCTCGGTCCGGCCGTACATCCGCCTTCCGGCATGGCGGGCCGCCGGCCGTACCAGGCCTCGTTCCTCGTAGTACCGCAGGGCCGAGGTGTTGAGGTGGAGGCGACGGGCGGCCTCACCGATGGATATGAGCTCCATGCGTCCATTTGACTTCAACCCGCCTTGAACCGCGAACCTGGGAGCATGGCCACCAAGGAGATCCAGTCCTGGGCGTACGACGAGCCGATCCGCTCTCCGTTCGCCCTTCCGCAGGGAGTCCTCGGGCGTTTGGCAGGACGGCTCATGCTGTGGCTCAACGATCCGGGCGAACTCGTGACGCTCATCGGGAAGCAGGACAGCGTGCTGGAGGCCGGATGCGGGCCTGGTGGCCTGCTGCGGCACATCGAGGCCGAGCGGGTCTGCGGCATCGACCCGTCGCCCGAGATGCTGCGTCAGGCGGCCCGGCACAACCGCGGGCGCGACGTCGAGCTGCGGCTCGGCACCGCGGCGGACACGGGCTGTCCCGACGGCAGCTTCGACGTCGTGGTCTCGGTGAACAACGTGGCGATGTGGCCGGACCTGGAGGCCGGCATCCACGAGTTGCGTCGGGTGACCCGGCCACGTGGCAGGCTGCTCATCGCCTGGCACAGCGCCACCGGCCGCTCGACTATCGCCAGGAAGAACGCTCTCCCCGAGGAGAAACTGGGGCGTATCGCTCACGCCCTGGGCGAGCCGACGCGGCGCCATGAGCTCACGAATCTGACCGTTCTCGAAAGGCGCTGCCCAGGCCCGGCGTTGCCGGAGTACGGGCGGACGTAGGCCCGCTGGGTTCCGTTGATGACGGGCGAGGGGGTGTCCTCAGGGGAGGATGAAGGTGCCTCCGGCTGCGGCCGCGAGGTCGGGGCCGAGGGCGGCCGCGGGCGTGTAGGCGCCGGGCCTGCCTTCGCCGCGGGCCAGGCGTGCGGCTATTTCGGCGGCGGCGCCGGCGGTGTAGTCCATGCCGTCATCGGCGCGTAGCCATCCTTCTCGGCTGGTGCCGTCCGGCCAGGTGACGACGGCGTGTCCCCAGGAGTGCCGCCGGGGACGGGAGGCCGCCTTGAGCCGGAGGCCGGCCAACTGGCGGACGGCGAAGCGGCGCACTGCTGGAATGGACAGCAGCTTCCCGGCGAGCGGAAGGATCGCTCGTACGGCCGCGCCGGTGGGGACCAGGGCGGAGGTGGCGGTGACGTTCGGCGCTCCGCTGGCCCGCTGCGCGGCGATGAGCTCGCCCGAGGGTGCTCCCGCCGACTTCACCTTCTGCCCGTCGGGGAGCGTGAGGTGTTGCGCGCCTGCGCCGAGCCTGGTCCTGGCCAGGCGGCCGTCTTCGTAGCGGAGTTGGCCGGTGGTCAGCACGTCGATGATGGAGGCGGCGAAGGCAGCACCCATGACGCCCGCCTCGATGGCCACAGAGCCCAAGGCGTCCACCCGCACGTGGCTGGGGACGGGGCGGCCGGCGCACAGGGCGACGACGACGGCTTCCGTCGCCAGGACGCCGAATCCGGCACCGGTCACCAGGGTGCTGCCGGCCGCTGCCGCCTCGTCGTGCAGGTCGAGGAGCCGGGAGGTGGCGGTCGGGTCGGCGGCCAGGTCCAGGTAGTGCCCGCCCGGCATGCAGGCGCGGGCCAGCCGCAGGGCGGTTTCGGCGTACTCACCGATGGTGTTGACCACCACGGTCGGCCGCTGCTGTGCGATCTGTTCCGCGATCTTCTCCGTCGTGTCGGCGACGACGACCTTCACCCGGTCGCCCTGGCCGAGCTTCGCATGCGCCTTGTCCAGGCGGTCACGGTCGCGCCCGACCAGTGCTATCGGCACATCTCGTGAGGCCAGGCGGGTGGCGACGGCGGCGCCGATCCGGCCCGTCGCTCCCAGGATCCATACCTCACCGGTCCGTGCGTCTGGCGTGCCGTGAGTCATTGGAAATCCCTCCGGGCTGAAATCCAGGTGATGTCTCAGTGTGTCATCACTGATGCTAGCACCGACGACACACTGAGACATCATTTGTTATTGTCAGGCCATGGCGAGATGGGATCCCGGAACCGAAGAGCGCCTGATCAAGGCCGCACTGGAGCTCTACGCGGAGCACGGATACGACAACGTGACCGTGACGCAGATCGCCGAGCGCGCCGGCATCACCCGGCGCTCGTACTTCCGCTACTTCCCCGACAAGCGTGAAGTCCTCTTCGCCGGCTCCGAGCGGCTGCCCACCGCGATTCAGCAGGCCGTCCTCGCCACGGCCGAGACCTCATCGCCGCTGTCCACCGTCCTCGACGCCCTCGCCGACGTCGGCGCTCAGCTTGCGGAACAGGTCAAGAACGTCGCCGAGCGCCGCGCCGTGATCGACGCCAGCGCGGAACTCCAGGAACGCGAGCGCACCAAATTCGCTGCCGTCACCGCCGCGATCCGCACCGCACTCGAACAGCGCGGCACCGAAACCGGCACGGCACACCTGGTGGCCCAGATCGCCCTGGTCGTCTTCCAGAACGCCTTCGACCAATGGGCCAACGCGAACGGCCAGACGGACTTCGTCACCTGCCTACGGGTCGCCACCGCATCGCTCCGGGACACCGTGAATGCGGACTCGACGAACAGGACCCCCAGTTGACTGCTTCGCGTGTCTCCGTCGGCTGCGCCCAGATCTTTGGCGGCACGTCCTGTGGCCCGAAGGCGGCGATCGCCTTCGGGCCACAGGACACGGTTCCTATTTGAAGCGGCGCAGCCGCAGGCTGTTGCTCACCACGAACACGCTGGAGAACGCCATCGCCGCACCCGCGATCATCGGGTTGAGCAGCCCCAGCGCGGCCAGCGGCAGCGCGGCCACGTTGTAGGCGAACGCCCAGAAGAGGTTCCCCTTGATCGTCTTCAGCGTGCTGCGGGACAACCGGATCGCCTCCGGCGCCACCCGCAGATCGCCCCGCACCAGGGTCAGATCCGCGGC
>NZ_JBSFTC010000566.1:0-3925 GCF_053590415.1 Nonomuraea sp. NPDC003201 | reverse complement strand
AGAGCGCTTCGGCGGCCCGCATGACGCCGCCGCGGCGGCCTGCTCGATCAGGACCTCGACGTCCCAGCTGCCGGCGCTCTGCGCGACAGGCGGGCCCGCGTCGGGCGGGTCGTACCCGCCGAACGTCGCGTGCCAGAGCCTGGCCGACTGCGCGCCCGCGCTGAACCCGATCGCGTCGAACCGCCGGATGGCGCGCTTCAGGGCCTGCCCGGCGCCGTCGTGGTCGCCGTGCCGTTCCGCGAGGGTCGCGCGGAACATGTCGAGCCCGGCCAGGCCGGGCTGGTGCCCGATTCCGGCCAGGATGGACCGGCCCTCGTCGAGCAGGTTCGTGGCGGCGGCCGAGTCGCACGTCATGTCCGCGAGCAGGGCCGCCGGGCAGCCGACGGCCGCGCGTACCGTGTGGGCGTCCTTGAGCTCGGCGTGCAGCTGCGCGCAGATCGCCGTGGCCGCCGGGGCGGGGGTGTCGCCGTAGGCGAGGCAGAGCGCCAGGTTCCCGTGGATCTCGGTGGCGCCGAAGCACCAGCGCGCCCGCCGCGCGTGGCCGAACGCCTCGTGCAGCACGCCTTCGGCCGTCACGTAGTCGCCGTCCTCCATGTGCCCGATGCCTTCGAGGAGCAGCACCCTGGCGTACGCCGCCGGGTCGTCGGCCCGGTACGCCAGCTCGCGCGCCTGGCCGATCAGGGACCGGTGCCATCGCCCGGTCATCGTGGAGCGGGCCACCGCCTCGTTGAGGGTGAGTTGCACCGCGGCCGCCAGATTGTCGTCGGTGTCCCAGCGCTTCCTGGCCTCCGCGATCCGGGCCAGGGTCTCGTCGGCCCGCCCGGCGGCGGCCGTGGCGTACGTCTCGACGGCCGCGATCTCCAGTTCGAGGCCGGGCAGGCCGGAGTCGAGCCGGGAGACCTGGCTCGCGGTCTGCAGCGCCATCGACAGGTCGCCGCGCGAGACCGCGAACTGGGCGGCGGAGCACAGAGCACGCGCCGCGCGGGCGGCGGCGTGCCGCTCCTCCGGCCCGCCCGGGCGCAGTTCGAGCCAGGCGGCGTGCGCGCGCCCGGCGTGCAGGGCGCACAGCTCGATCTCCGACGGATGGCGGTCGACGCGGGCCTCGGCCAGGTCCGCGACCTGGGCGTGCACGTGGGCGCGGTCGGCGAGCGGCAGCCTGCCGTACGCGACCTCGGCGACGACCGGCGACTCGACCTCCAGCTCGCCGGCCGGGCTCGCCCGGGTGACCAGCAGCCCGTCGCCGAGCAGCTGGGCGAGCGTCTCGTCGAAGGTCTGGTCGAGCGGCGGGTCCAGGGCCGCGGCGACCTGCTCCAGGTCCCCGGCGACGCAGCCGCCGCCGAGCGCGCCGGCGATGGCGAGCAGCCGCTGGGCGTCCACGCCCAGCTGGTCGAGGCGGGCGCCCACCGCCGCCTCCGCGCTCGGCGCGATGAGATCGGTCCGGCCCTCGGCGTCCACCTGCAGGTGGACGAGCTGTTCGAGGTAGAGCGGGTTGCCGGCGCTGCGCCGGGCGAGGTCGTCGCTCAGCGGGAGCGGCCCGAGCCGGGCGGCGACGGTCTCCGCCAGCTCCTGGGCGTCCGCCGGGCCGAGGGGCGGGACGCGCAGCGTGGTCACCGGCCCCCGGGTCAGCGGCGGCTCGTCCACCCGGCCGCTGAGCATCAGCACGGCCCGGACGTCCAGGTCCGGATCGTCCAGGCCCTCCGCGAATTCCCGCACCGCGGGGGACATCCACTGGCAGTCGTCGAGGACGAGGACGACCGGACGCCGCTCCGCCGCCTCCCGCAGCAGCTCCCGCAGCGTCCAGAAGATCTCCTCCTTGCCCTGGGGCCCCTGCCCCCTGGGCACATCTCCCCCCAGGGCCTCGGCGAGCTGGTAGAGGGGCCAGTAGCCCAGCCGCCGGCCGTCGCGCCGGCAGCGCAGGGTCAGGAACCGCGCGTCCGGCGCCATCCGCCGCGCCGCCTCGGCCACCAGCCGGGACTTCCCGACGCCCGGCTCGCCGGACAGCACCACGGCGGGGACGCCCGGCCGGCGAAGACCGTCCCGCAGCGCGGCGACGAGATCGTCCAGCTCGGAACGGCGATCCACCATCGGCGTGCGCGCCTCGTCGGCGTGTCCTTCCGGGGTGCCGGCGATCTGCCAGGCCCGCAGCGGCCGGCTGAAGCCCTTGGCCGCGATCGGCTCGATGGGCCGGGTGGGTACGGCTCCCCGTACGAGCAGCCAGGTCCGCACGTCCATGACGATGCCGTCGGCCGGCGCGGCGGCCTGGAGCCGGGCGGCGCGGTTCATGACCTCGCCGATCGCGAACGAGGAGTCCCGCTCGGAGAGGGCGACCTGTCCCGAGGCGATCCCGAAGCGGACCGAGAAGTCCACCCCTCGCGTACGGCGCAGGTCGGCGGCCTGACGAGCGATCCTCTCCAGGGAGACCCGGGCACACTCCACCGCGCGGACCGCGTCGTCCTCGTGGGTGGCCTCCACCCCGAAGACCGCGACCACGGCGTCCCCGATGAACTTCTCCACCCGGCCGCCCTGCTCGGTCGCCGCCCGGCTCACGTCGGCGAAGTACGTGGCCAGCGTGCCCTGCCAGACCTCGGGGCTGAGGCCGCGCGCGAGCTCCGTCGAGCCGGCCACGTCGCCGAAGAGCACGGTCACGAACCGCAGGGTGGTGCGGGCGGCGGACGCGGGGGACAGGGCACTGCCGCACGACATGCAGAAGCGGGCGGCGGCGGGGTTCTCACCGCCGCACTGGGGGCAGGGTCGCATCACCGGTCACCAGCACCAGCCGCCGCTCGCGTACGCATGCGCTTCGACGTCCGCGGCCTCCTCCATGCGCTCCCTGATGGAGGCGAGCACCTGGAGTTCCTCGTCGCTGAGCGACTGCAGCACCGCGATCTGCTCGCCTGACGCGGTCGTCAGGTCGAAGCCGGCGGCTTCCAATTGGTCGATGGTCGCCATGACCTCTCCTTTCCTGCGGCGTTCGCGCGCAGTTGGACGGCGTCGACGAGCTGCGCCAGGCCGTATGCCGTGTTGAGTGCGCTCAGTCCGATCAGCGACTCCGCCTCGGAGGTGAGCGGGAGCCCGTCGATCGCGCGCCACAGCTCCTCGCGGTGCGTGCCGTCCACGACGGCATGGGTCACCAGCGTGCGGAACGCGTCCAGCGGCAGGCCCGTGCGCAGGGAGAGCAGGGGCGCCAGATCGGGTGGGGGCGGGTAGCCCTCCAGGACGGCGACGTGCCCGAGCAGCGCCACCGGGTGGGCGTGCCTGATCCAGTAGTACTGGCTGCCGACCACCGCGGCGACGCAGGGCGGCGGCGGGTCGGTGAACAGGGTCTCGGCGTCGCCTCCCGCGCGGGCGTAGTCGTTCACCACGTCCTGGTCGTGGCCGTACTCCTCGTGCACGTGCCGGGCCAGATAGACGGCGACGCCCCGCGCGATCTCGTCGTCCCGGGCCAGGCACGCCGTGGTGGCGTCGAGGATGAGCGGTACGGTCGCGCGCAGCATGCCGTGCAGGGCCCTGAGCCATTCCAGGTAGAGCTCGCGGGGTGCGGGATGCCGCCACATCCGCTCCGTCCTGGCCAGCAGCGCGGGCATGACGAGGTCGATCTTGGCCATCAGGCGCAGGCTGGTGGTCATGTCCCGCCTTCCCGGCCCATGAGGGCGGTCAGCAACCGGGTCCCGTCGTCCCCGGCGGTCTCGTGCAGGCGCCAGCACAGGCCGCAGACGTCCGGGTAGCGGGCGCGGGCGAGCGCGGCGAACGGCGGCAGCCGTACCAGGTCGTCCGGCCGGACCGAACCGACGGCGCGCAGCAGCGGGTCGTCGCGGAACGCGGCCAGCGCGGCGCGCACCTCGGTCCTATCTGCCGCTTGCGAACGTCTACGGGTCTTGATGACGCCGCTGGGTTGCACGCGTTCCTGGAAGCAATGGCGTGACCG
>NZ_JBSFTC010000565.1:0-3955 GCF_053590415.1 Nonomuraea sp. NPDC003201 | reverse complement strand
GATCCCCTCCGGCATGACGGCCCTGCGGATCAGCATCTGCTCGCTGGCCGGGATCTCGGGCGACTTCGACAACGGCGCGGGTTCGGGGCGACGCGGTCCACGTACGGGCCGTAGCCGACGAGGTCGGTCGCCGCCGCCAGAGCTTCCTGGGCCTCGGGCGTGAGCCACGGCCGCCCGGCGGGCCCGAGGCCCACCACGACCACCTCGCCCCGGGTCTCGGCCCGGCTTTCGGTCTGGGGCGGCTCGGGGACGAAGGTCCGCTCGGCGGGGCTGGCGAGCAGGGCCAGCGAGAAGTACGGTACGCCGTCCGCGTCCACGTCCTTGAGCGGCGCGACGCGTTCGGCTCCCATGGTGGCGCGCTCGACGTACCAGGCGTCGTCCAGCCGCCCGGCCTCGGCCAGCGCGTCGCGGACCTTCTCGAACGTCCGGCCCAGCTTGAGCACCGCCGCCGAGTCGGTGCCGCGGAGCCTGTCCGCCAGCACCTCGGCGGGCAGCGTGCCGGGCAGGACGGTCAGCACCTCGTCCCGCTCCACCAGCGGCCGGCCCAGCACGGCCGAGGCGGCGCTGACGGAGGTGACGCCGGGCACCACCTCGGTCGGGTAGCGGTGGGCGAGCCGCTTGTGCATGTGCATGTACGAGCCGTAGAACAGCGGGTCGCCCTCGGACAGCACGACCACGGTCCGGCCCGCGTCCAGGTGGGCGGCCAGCCGCTCGGCGCAGTCGGCGTAGAAGTCGTCGAGCGCGCCCTGGTAGCCGCCGGGGTGGTCGGTGGTCTCCGTGGTCAGCGGGTAGAGCAGCAGCTCCTCGATCTGCCCTTCCTTCATGTACGGCAGCGCGATCGAGCGGGCGATGCTGCGGCCGTGCCTGGCGGCGTGGTAGGCGATCACGTCGGCCTCGCCGATCAGCCGGGCCGTCTTGACCGTGACCAGCTCGGGATCCCCGGGACCGAGCCCGACCCCGTACAGCCGTCCCGTCATCGCCATCACTCCGTCTCGTTCGCGATGGCGTTGACCGCCGCCGCCGTCATCGCACTGCCGCCGCGGCGGCCGTGCACCACCAGATATTCCAGGTCGCTGTCCGCCAGCGCCCGCTTGGACTCGGCCGCGCCGATGAACCCCACCGGGATGCCGAGCACGGCGGCGGGCCGGCCGGCGCCTTCGGAGACCAGTTCGAGCAGCCGGAACAGCGCGGTCGGCGCGTTGCCGATGGCCACCACCGCGCCGTCGAGGCGGTCGCGCCACAGCTCCAGCGCGGCGGCGCTGCGCGTGGTGCCGAGCCGTTCGGCCAGCTCCGGGACGCCGGGGTCGCCCAGCGTGCACACGACGGCGTTGTCCGCGGGCAGGCGGCGCCTGGTCACGCCGGAGGCGACCATCTGCGCGTCGCACAGCACGGGCGCGCCCCTTCGCAGCGCCGCGCGCGCCCGGACGACCACGGCAGGCGACCAGTCCAGGTCGGTCACGAGGTCGGTCATGCCGCAGGCGTGGATCATCCGCACCGCCACCTGCGCGACCTCGGGCGGCATCCCGGTGAGGTCGGTCTCGGCACGGATGGTCGCGAACGAGCGCCGGTAGATCTCGGCCCCGTCGCGGATGTAGTCGCTCACTGATGCCTTTCCTGGTATCCGTCGCCGGTGGCGACCATCTGGACGACCCGGCCGCGCGGCAGCCCGCAGCGCCGCTCGCAACCGGCCCAATGCACGGGCGTCGCCGGGGGCCCGTCCAGGGTCGCCACCCAGCGCCGCGCGTCCTCCTGGACGTCGGCCAGGGACTTGGCGCAGCCCGGACGGCCGGTGCAGGCGCTCACCCCGGCCCACGGCGACGCCGGGTCCGTCACCAGCCCGGCCGCCTCCAGCATTCGCGCCGCCCGGCCGGCGGTGGCGGGCGGCAGGTCGAGGAGTACGACGGTCCGCCACGGCGTCAGGCGGACGGGCACGTCGGCGGCGTCTCCCGGGTCGGCCGCGCCGGTGGCGTCTCCCGGACCAGGCACGCCGGTGGTGCCGGCCGGGGCGTTCGCCTCGGCCGCTGCGGCGATGGCGCGCGCCTGGGCGGCGGACAGCCGTCCGAGCGGCACCACGACCTCCAACGCCACCCGCCCGTCCCGCTGCTCGACCCGCCCGGCACGCGGCGCCGACACCGCCGGCACGTCCCGGACGACGGGAGCGGGCGGTGCCCACATCTCGGCGTCCGGGGTCCGCCCGGCGTGCGGCTGGTGCCCGGAGCGGGCATCGGCGGCGCGGTCGGCGGTGCCGGTGCGATCGCGGGGGGCGATGTCAGTGCGGAGGCGGGTGGCGATGCGGGCGGGGCCGTTGTCCAGCTCCGCGATCCGCCACGCCCCCCGATCCCCTTCCGGCCGTTCGTCGAGGAACGCCTCGGCGGCGGCGATCATGCGTTCGGCGGCCGCGTCCGCCCCCACGGCGAGCCCGATGTCCACGCCCGCCAGCAGCAGCCGCCCGTCGAAGAACGTGACGTCGGCCCCCAGCGCGAGCGTGTCGCCGCTGCCCTCGTCCACCGCGAACAGGAACCGCCCCGGCAGCCCGGCCAGCCGGGGCCGCGAGCACAGCGCCCGGTCCAGCGCCGCCACCAGGGGCTGCGGGTCCAGCAGGCCGGGGCCCGTGCGACCGCCGAGCGGCGAGGCCACGATGTTGCGTACGCGCTCGTGCGCCTGCGACGGCAGCAGTCCGGCGGCGGCGATCCGCTCGGCGAAGGCGGCGGGCGAGCGCAGGCCGCGCACCTGGACGTTCGCCCGGGAGGTCAGCTCGATCACGTCCGAGCCGAGGTCGGCCGCGCAGGCGGCCAGCTCGCGCAGCCGGGTGGGTGAGATCGCGCCGCCGGGCAGGCGGACGCGGGCCAGCGGGCCGTCGGCGGCCTCGTGCACCTGTAGCGCCCCCGGACAGGCGTCGGGGCGCATACGTCCGGAAAAGTCGGCTATGGACACGATCAGGATGGTAACGCCACTTCTGGCGGGGGTCGCTCTTGTCGTAGGCTCCCTGTAGGCGATGGCTAGGGAGGAAGCCGGTGCGAATCCGGCGCGGTCCCGCCACTGTGACCGGGGAGCGAACCCCACCGCAGGCCACTGCCCGGCGACGGGTGGGAAGGCCGGGGTGAGCGCTGATCCGGGAGCCAGGAGACTCCGGCCGCCGCGACACCCGCGACCGGGGCGAGGACCCCGAGGGAGGATTGCGCCGTGCCTGGCGACAGCCGTACCGTCCTGCTGCTCTCGACCTCCGACACCGACCTGCTCAGCGCTCGCGCGAGCGGTGCCGCCTACCGGCTGGGCAACCCGGCCCGGCTGGCGCCCGAGGACCTGCCCGCCCTGCTGGAAGGCGTCGACGTGGTCGTGGTGCGCCTGCTCGGCGGCCGTCGCGCCTGGGAGGAGGGCCTGGACGCGCTGCTGGCCGGCCCTCTGCCGGTGGTGGTGCTGGGCGGCGAGCAGGCGCCGGACGCCGAGCTGATGGAGCTGTCCACGGTCAGCGGCGGCGTCTGCGCCGAGGCCCACGCGTACCTGGCCCACGGCGGGCCGCCGAACCTGGCCGAGCTGCACGCGTTCCTGTCGGACACGGTGCTGCTGACCGGGCACGGGTTCGCGCCGCCGGAGGCCACGCCCTCGTGGGGGCTGCTGGAGCGCGACGCGCGGCCCGGGCGGGGGCCCGTGATCGGGGTGCTCTACTACCGGGCGCATCACCTGGCGGGCAACACCGCGTTCGTGGAGACGCTCTGCGCGGCCGTCGAGGAGGCGGGCGGGCAGGCGCTGCCGGTGTTCTGCTCCTCGCTGCGCACCGCCGAACCCGAGCTGCTCGACACGCTGCGCGCCGCCGACGCGCTGGTGGTGACCGTGCTGGCGGCGGGCGGCTCGCGCCCCGCGACGGCGGGCGCGGGCTGCAGATCGGAAGAGCGTCGTGGATGGAAAGAGAGTATTGATGGCTGTGTATATCTCGGTGGTCGGCGGAACATAAAAA
>NZ_JBSFTC010000564.1:0-3957 GCF_053590415.1 Nonomuraea sp. NPDC003201 | reverse complement strand
CGGGCCCCGAGCGCCCGGCCAGGCATCACATGCACGTGTGACGCAAGTGAGATCACCCTCCGATACTGCTTTCGGGTGGTTTCACCCACGGGTCTCCTCTGTTACCGCTGTGCTACAAGCCGGGTCCTCAGGGATTGGCGAGGCGCGGTCACGGGAAACGTTGACGGTGACGACGTGGCCTATCGGGGAGTTGCGGGTGACGGTCCGGCCTATTCGCACGTTCGACGATCCGGTGCTGCGTTCGGTCGCGGAGCCGGTGCAAGACTTCGACCGGGAGCTGCGGCGCCTGGTCAAGTCGCTGACCGCCACGATGCGCGCCGGCGCCGGCCGCGCGGGCCTGGCGGCGCCGCAGGTGGGCGAGCCGGTACGGGTGGTGGTCTACTCCTACGACGGCAAGTCGGGCCATCTGGTCAACCCGCGCCTGGAGCTGTCGGAGCGGCGGGTCACGGCCGACGAGGCGTGCCTGTCGGCGCCGGGGCTGTGGTGGCCACTGGAACGTTCCTACATGGTCACAGCGCGTGGCCGCGACATGATGGGCAAGCCTGTGACGGTCCGCGCGCTGGGGGTGCTGGCCAGGGTGCTGCAGCACGAGGTCGACCATCTCGACGGCGTGCTGTTCAGCGACCACCTGGAGGCGGCCGAGCGGGAGCGCTTCCTGGCGGCGGCCCTGCCCGGCTGAGGGGCGTCGTTCAGGCGGCCGAGCGCACGGCGAGCTCCCTGCGCTGCTGCGGGTCGGTGCCGCCCCACACGCCGTACGCCTGCCGCGTGGTCAGCGCGTACTCCAGGCACGGCTCACGTACGGGGCAGCCGGCGCACACATGCTTGGCCCGTTCGGCCTGCGACTGGCTCGGTCCTTCCAGAGAGATCGGGAAGAACAGTTCCGGGTCCAGTTCGAGGCAGGCGGCCCTGCGGGTCCAGTCGAGCATCATCATGTTGCTCGCGTCTACCCAGCCGACCTGCTCTCATACCTCCGCCGGCTCACCAGCGGCTCCAACCTAGAGTGCGGGCCCACGGCGCGCTGATGGCCGGCACCGGCGCCTCCGCGTCGCTGAGCACCAGGTCGACGACGTCGATCAGGTCGTCCGCGACCTCGGCGGCCTCCAGGATCTCCTCCTGGCGCGTCTGCGGGGTGGGGACCAGGATGCCCCTGGCTCCGGCGGCCCTGGCGGCCTCCATGTCCCTGCCGATGTCCCCCACGACCACGCAGTCGCGGGGGCTGACGTCGAGCACGGCGGCGGCTCTGATCACGAGCCCGGGGGCCGGTTTGCGGCAGGTGCAGCCGTCGGCGTCGTCGTGCACGCAGATCGCCCACGCGTCGAACGGCCCCAGCAACTCCTCCACCCGGGCGTTCACCTGATCCATGTCGTCCGGGGACAACAGACCCTTGGCCACGCCGGACTGGTTGGTGACCACGGCCACCGGCACCTCGGCCCGTCTGAGCCTGGCCACCGCCTCCACCGCGCCCGGCATGGGCTCGACGAGGTCCGGGTCGCCGTTGTACGGCACGTCCCTGATCAAGGTCCCGTCCCGGTCGAAGAGCACCGCGCCGGGACGTCGCTTTTCGAACACCTTCCACCTCCGTCGCGTGCCCGCCAGCTACCCGGGGCCTAACCAGGCAAACAACTACTTAGCGTGACCAAGTCCAGCCCGTTTCTCCTGTTTGCGCATCTCATGGGCGTGGGGAAGGTTTGGGCATCGCTCCTCTCGGTAGCGGTTCCCGTCCTCTGAGGGGGAACGATGAGGTTTCTCGGCATCGACGCGATCTTCCACGAGCCGGCCGCCTGGTGCCCGCGCGCGCAGGCGGCGATGAACGGTCGCATGCCGGGAGCGGTGCTGTGCGACCCGGCCCCGCGCCGGAGGATGAGAACGGTCCCGCGCGCCTCGGCCAGGAGACGGGCCGTGCGCGCCGTGAGCCACCGCGGCCCGGGCGACCGGGGCCGGGTGCTGGTGGCGCGGCTGGACGGCGCCGGCGCCGTGCTGCTGGCCGGCCCCGCCGTCAGGGCCGTGCGCACGCTGGCCCGCGAGCTGGTCTTCCTGGCCGGCCCGGACGGCAGGCCGGCGGCCGAGCTGCTGCCCGGCGTGGACCGGGTGATCGAATGGCGGGCCCCGTGGATCGACCACACGCCGCCGCCCGTCACCAAGGGACAGGCGGCCGACCTGGTCGGCCGGCTCGCGGGCGTCGACGAGGCGGTGATCCTCACCTCGCTCCACCAGTCGGCGCTGCCGCTGGCCCTGCTGCTCAGGCTGGCCGGCGTCCCCAGGATCACCGCCATCAGCAACGACTACCCCGGCTCGCTCCTGGACGTCCGGCACGTCGTGGACGAGAGCGCCGACGTGCCCGAGGCGGAGCGGATGCTGGCGGTCGCCAGGGCGGCCGGGTTCGCGTTGCCGGCGGGTGATGACGGCAAACTCGCTGTTCAGCGGCCATTGCCGGATATAGGCGGAAATTTGGGGCAATTGCTGGATGCCGGCGCCGATGCCGGCAAAGGCACGTACGTCGTGGTGCACCCAGGGGCATCGGCCCCCGCGCGGACCTGGCCGGCCGAACGGCATCAGCGGACCGTACGGGAGCTGGCGCAGGACGGACACCGGGTCGTCGTGACCGGCAACGAACGTGACCTCACCGCCTATGTGGCCGGCGGCGTCGCCGTCGATCTCGGAGGCGTGACCACGTTCGCCGAACTCGCCGCCGTCATCGACGGCGCCGGGGTGCTCGTGGCCGGCGACACCGGCGCCGCGCACCTGGCGGCGGCGGTCGGGACGCCGGTCGTGAGCCTGTTCGCCCCCGTCGTCCCCGCGGCGCGGTGGGCCCCGTACGGCGTGCCCACGGTGCTGCTCGGAGACCAGGAGGCGCCCTGCCGCGCAAGCGGGGCGCGCGCCTGCCCGGTGCCCGGGCACCCGTGCCTGTCCCACGTGACAAGCGAGCAGGTGGTCAAGGCAGTGAGGGAGCTGACGCAGTGAAGGTCGATCTCATCTCCGAGCACGCGGACCCGCTGGCGAAGGTCGGCGACATCGACTCCGGCGGCCAGAACGTCCACGTCGCCGAACTGGCCCGCGCGCTGGCCGCGCGCGGGCACACGGTCGTCGTCCACACCCGGCGCTCGTCCGATCGGCAGCCCGGGTCGGTGACCATGGCGCCGGGCGTCACGGTCGAGTACGTCACGGCCGGGCCGCCGGTCCCTGTCCCCAAGGACGAACTGCCCCCGTACCTGGCCGAGTTCGCCGAGCGCCTGGCCGACCGCTGGGCCGCCAGCCCCCCGGACGTCGTCCACGCCCACTTCTGGATGAGCGGGCAGGCGGCGCTGCGGGCGGCCGGCAGGGTGCCGGTGGTGCAGACGTTCCACGCGCTCGGCACCGTCAAGCGGCGCTGGCAGGGCGACGCCGACACCAGCCCCGCCCACCGGATCGACACCGAGCGCGCGATCGGCAGGCGCGCCGACGCCGTGCTGGCCACCTGCGGCGACGAGGTGGCCGAACTGCGCGCGATGGGCGTGCCCGAACGGCGCATCGCGGTCGTGCCGTGCGGGGTGGACCTGTCGGTGTTCCGTCCCGGCGGGCCGGTGGCGCCGCGCACGGGCGGCAAGCTGATCCTCAGCATCGGCAGGCTGGTGCCGCGCAAGGGCGCGGACACCGTGATCAGGGCGCTGCGCCGGATCCCGGACGCAGACCTGGTGATCGCGGGCGGCCGCCAGGACGACGAGGAGGCGGTCAGGCTGTACGAGCTGGCGCGGGCGTACGGGCTCGAACACCGGGTCCACGTGATCGGCAGCGTGCCCCGCGAGCACGTGCCGGCCCTCATGCGCTCGGCCGACGTCCTGGTGACGGTGCCGTGGTACGAGCCGTTCGGCATGGTGGCGATCGAGGCGATGGCCTGCGGCGTGCCCGTCGTGGCCTCGGCGGTCGGGGGACACCTGGACACGGTCGCCGGCTGCGGCGTCCTGGTGCCGCCGCGCCGCC
>NZ_JBSFTC010000563.1:0-3973 GCF_053590415.1 Nonomuraea sp. NPDC003201 | reverse complement strand
GCCGCAACGACCGCGCCCACCGCGGCGGCGGACGGCAGGGTCAGCAGCCAGGCCAGCGCCATCCGGCCCGCCACGCTCCAGCGCACCTTGGCCAGCCGGCGGCCCAGCCCGGTGCCGAGGATCGCGCCGGACACCACCTGCGTGGTCGACAGCGCGAACCCCAGGTGCGAGGAGGCGAGGATGACCGTGGTGGCGCTCGCCTCGGCGGCGAAGCCCTGCGGCGACTCGATCTCGGTGAGGCCCTTGCCCATGGTGCGGATGATCCGCCAGCCCCCGAGGTACGTGCCCAGCCCGATGGCCAGCCCGGCGGTGGCGATCACCCACAGCGGCGGGTTCGAGCCGGAGGCCAGCGCCCCGGACGAGATCAGCGTGAGCGTGATGACGCCCATGGTCTTCTGGGCGTCGTTGGTGCCGTGCGCCAGCGACACCAGCGAGGCCGAGACGATCTGCCCGAACCGGAACGTGCCCGTCACCGACTCGTGCCGGGCCCTGGCGGTGAGCGAGTACGCCAGGAAGGTGGCGGTCATCGCGACGAACCCGGCGATCAGCGGCGAGGCCACCGCCGGGATGAGGATCTTCTGCACCACCGTGCCGAAGTTCACGCCCTGCATGCCGGCGCCCACCCACACCGCGCCGATGAGCCCTCCGAACAGCGCGTGCGAGGAGCTGGAGGGCAGCCCCAGGAGCCAGGTGAGCAGGTTCCACAGGATCGCGCCGATCAGCCCCGCGAAGATCATCGGCGGGGTCACCAGGGTGTCGTCCACGATCCCGCCCGAGATCGTCTTGGCCACCTCGACCGACAGGAACGCGCCCACCACGTTCAGCACGCCCGAGATCGCCACCGCCACCTTCGGCCGCAGCGCGCCGGTCGCGATCGAGGTGGCCATCGCGTTGGCCGTGTCGTGGAAGCCGTTCGTGAAGTCGAACACCAGCGCCGTGATGATCACCACGACGACCAGGAACGTCACATGCTCCATGAGGGTTTCCCCATCGTCTCGACGTCACAAGAACGGTAGACCGGGGCGATGAACCGGCCGTGAACTCATGTCGGCCAACACGCATACCCCCGGCACCGCCAAATACCGGCTAAGGAGGGTTTCAGAGTGGTTCATGGTTAATTAGCCGATTAGGACATATGTCCGGCCATCATCCAGACGTGCGTATCGTTCGGTTAGCGAACTTCGTCACTCCCACGTCGGGTGGGCTGCGTACCGCCCTTCATGAGCTCGGCGCCGGCTACGCGGCGGCGGGACACGAGCCCGTCCTGGTCGTCCCCGGCGCGGCGGCCCGCGACGAGCGGACCCCGGCCGGACGGGTCATCACCCTGCCGGGCCCGGTGGTCCCCGGTCTCGGCGGCTACCGGGTCATCGCCGCCCGCGGCACGCTGAGACGCCTCCTGGAGGAGCTGGCACCCGACCGGATCGAGGTGTCGGACCGCACCACCCTGCGCTGGCTCGGCCCCTGGGCCAGGGCCGCGGGCGTCCGCTCGGTCATGGTCTCGCACGAGAGCCTGTCGGCGCTGCTGCGCCTGTACGGTCCCCTCGGCCGGCTGGCCGACCCCGTCAACCGCGCCACCGCGGCCCGGTTCGACACCGTGGTGTGCACGACGGCCTGGGCCGCGGCCGAGTTCGCCAGGCTGGGCGTGCCGAACCTGGTCCGGGTGCCGCTCGGGGTGGACCTCGCCACGTTCTCCCCCGAGCGCTTCGACCCCGGCCTGCGCTCCCGCCTGGCCGCGCGGGGCGAGGCGCTGCTGGTGCACTGCGGCCGCCTGTCCCCCGAGAAGCGGCCCGACCGCTCCATCCGCGCCCTCGCCGAGCTGCGCCGCAGGGGTGTCCCGGCCGTGCTCGCGGTCGCCGGCGACGGGCCGCTGCGATCCAGGCTCACCCGGCTGGCGGACGGGCTGCCGGTCCGCTTCCTCGGCCACCTCGCCGACCGGGACGCGCTGGCGGCGCTGCTCGCGACCGCGGACGTGGCCCTGGCCCCCGGCCCGGTGGAGACGTTCGGCCTGGCGGCGCTGGAGGCGCTGGCCAGTGGCACCCCGGTCGTGGCCACGCGCGACAGCGCCCTGCCCGAGGTCATCGGCCCGGCGGGGGCGGCGGTGGCCGACGACCCGGCGGCCTACGCCCGCGCGATCGAGGAGCTGCTGTCCGACCCCGCGCGCCGGGAGCGGGCCCGGGCCAGGGCCGAGCGGTACGGCTGGCCCGCCGCGGTCCGCGGCTTCCTGGCCGCGCACGGCCTGATCCGCACGCCCGCGAGGCCGCGATGACGCGGATGGTCTCCCTGGGCGACTCGGTCACGGTCGGACTGGGCGACCCGGTGCCGGGGCGCGGCTGGGCCGGGCTCCTGGCCGAGGCGCTGGCGCCCGCCGAGCTCAGCAACCTCGCCGTCTGCGGCGCCCGCGTCGCCGACGTCGTACGCGACCAGCTCCCCCGGGCGCTGGCCCTGCGCCCGTCCCTCGCCACCGTGCTCGTCGGCGTGAACGACACCCTGCGCGGCGACTTCGCCCCCCGCCAGATCCACGCGGACCTGGAACGCCTGATCACCCGGCTGCGCGCGGACCAGGTCACCGTGCTCACCGCCACCCTGCCCGACCCCGGCCTCATGCTGCGGATCCCGGAGCTGCTGCGCCGCCCCCTCGCCCGGCGCGTCCACGTGGTCAACACGATCGTGACCGACCTCGCGCACCGCCACGGAACCATCCACCTCGACCTCGCCCGGCAACCCGCCCTGTACGAGCGGCGCATGTGGGGCGCCGACCGCCTGCACCCCAGCGAACGCGGGCACCGCCACCTGGCCCGGCTCTTCGCCGCCGAACTGCGCGAGCACGGCGTCCCCGCGCGGCTGCCGGACCCGGAGCCCGCGAACGCCGAGCCGACCGCCTGGGCCAGCGCCTTCTGGCTGGCCACCGCGGGCACCGCCTGGCTGGTCCGGCGGTCCCGCGACTTCCTGCCCGCCTTCGCGAGGCTCGTCGCCCAGGAGATCTGGCACGAGAAATTCGCCGTACGGGCGACTCCCGGTGAACCGGATGTCGCCCCCAACCGGGATGAAACATCACATGAGGGTCGCCATTGTGGCCGAGTCGTTCCTGCCCCAGGTCAACGGGGTCACCAACTCGGTCTGCCGCGTTCTTGACCACCTGGCCGCCACCGGGCACGACGCCATGGTGGTCGCCCCGGCCCCCGCTCCCCCGTCCTACGCGGGCTTCCCGGTCCACCCGGTCCGCAGCCTCGCCCTGCCGTTCTACCGCTCCGTCACGGTGGGCCTGCCCGGCATGCGCCTGTCCCGTAAGCTCGCCGGCTTCAAGCCCGACGTCGTCCATCTCGCCTCCCCCGCCCTGCTGGGCGCGGCCGGGATGGCCGCGGCCCGGCGGCTCGGCCTGCCCACCGTGGCCGTGTTCCAGACCGACCTGGCCGGATTCGCCCGCCAGTACGGCGTCCGCGGCGATCCGGTCATCTGGTCGTGGCTGCGGCGGGTGCACCGGCACGCCACCCGCACCCTCGCCCCCTCCACGCCGACCCTGCGCGAGCTGGCCGGCCACGGCATACCCAGCCTGTCGTTGTGGGGCCGCGGCGTCGACCTCGACCTGTTCCATCCCCGGCACCGCAGCGAGGAGCTGCGCCGCCGGCTCGCCCCGGACGGCCAGACCATCGTCGGATACGCCGGTCGCCTGGCCGCCGAGAAACAGCCTCAGCTGCTCGCCGCGCTCGCCGACGTCCCCGGGGTACGGCTGGCCGTCGTGGGGACGGGTCCCATGGAGCGGCGGCTGCGCGGGCTGCTGCCCGGGGCGGAGTTCTTCGGCCTGCGCACCGGCCCCGACCTGGCCCGCGTCCTCGCCTCCCTGGACGTGTTCGTCCACACCGGCAGCAACGAGACCTTCTGCCAGGCCGTCCAGGAGGCCCTCGCCTCCGGCGTGCCGGTCGTCGCCCCGGCCGCGGGCGGCCCCCTCGACCTGGTCCGGCCGGGGGCCAACGGC
>NZ_JBSFTC010000562.1:0-3991 GCF_053590415.1 Nonomuraea sp. NPDC003201 | reverse complement strand
GGCACGGGCGGCACCGATGCACGCCGGTCGTGTGAAGCGGAGGCCGTTCTCATTCCTGAAATATCCGGCTTTGGCGTAGCGGGAAGCGCGTGACGGGCGTCCAGCGGACCCCATCGAAGCTCGCCAGGTCCACGGCGGTGACGCGGGTGGTGAACGGCAGTCCCGGCGCGACGGCGGACTCGACGCCGTCCAGGACCTCGTCGTCGCCGTAGCCGACGGACAGGTGGGGGACGGCCTCGCCGTACCGGCCGCCGTACGGGCGCAGCGCCGGCCACCTGTCCGTCACACATCGCGTGAGAGCGGCGAACGGCCCGGCGGGCTCCGGCCCCAGGTAGAGCAGGCCGGGAAAGCGGCCGCAACCGGTGAAGGCCGCCTCGAAGGGCCGGTGGGCGGCGAACAGCCCCGCCAGCTCCGCCAGCGTCCCGTCCCCGATCTCCGGCCGTGGCAGGAACGGATAGAGCACGGTGACGTGCGCGGTCACGCCGTACCTGGCCGACGGGTCGAACAACGCGCGCTGGCCGCCGACGACCGGCTCGGCTTCGGGCACGGGCACCACGAGGACCGTGGCGCCGACCGGGTACGGAGCCGCCCCGCCCGCGCTCAACTCGCGCCCCGCGTGCCGTACCAGCGCCACTCGGTGAGCCGTGGGCGATCGGGGAGAGCCGTGCGCCCGGTCGCCCACAGCAGGACCTCCCAGGCGTCACCGTCGACGGCGGCATGGTGGGGAAAGAGCCTGTTCAGGACCCGTGAGCACAACTCCCCCGGCGGCGACCACTCCAGGTTCAGCCCTTGAGCGATGTCATGCGTGTGCACGAGGACCTCGACGACGGCCATGGCGGCGAAACCCTCGGGGTCGGAGGGCCCGAAAACGTGGTAGGCGACGGTGTCCTTGGGGGCGGTGCGCAGGACGGACGCCATCAGGCCTCCGCATGCCTCCACAATGGTCAGCAGGCCCTCGGCACCCGCCGCCCGGTCGGCGAAGATGACGTTCGCCGGGCCACCGCTCCGGTCGCTGCTCGTCCGGAACGGCAACAGCGCGGTCGTCGGCGGCGCGGCGAGCCCGAACCTCGCGGCGTAGGTGAACAGGTCGTCGGCCAGATGCTCGAGCGTCTCCCGGCAGGTCCACTCGAGCGTCCCCGCCCTGGCCTCCCACGCATCGGCATCCGCGTCCCTCAGGGCGTCGACGGCCAGGGCCACGACCCGGCGCACGTCCTCTCCGACGACTGCGGCTTCCGCGCTGTGCATGAGAAGGATCGTAACAACGGCCCCGGCGCGGGGCCGGTCAGTCGCGCGTCGGGGTGAGGGTGCGCAGGGCCTCGCGGAGGTCGGCGCCGGAGCCCGCCGCGACGACCCCGCCCTCGCGGTCGACGGCCACGGCGGAGAAGACCGGACCGGCCGGGGCGTCCGGGTCGCAGGTGAGGGTGACGGCGTGCCCGTCGAGCAGCATGGCCTCGGCGTCCGTCCTGGACGGCGGCGCGGCCCGGTCGACCAGGTCGCGGGCCGAGATCAGGGCGGCCACCGGGGTGCGGTGGCGGCCCAGCAGCACAGGGCTCTCGTCGTACGGCTGGGTGACCTGCCGGACGAGGTCGCCGAGCTTGGCCCGGGCCGTCGAGAGCGGCACGAGCGGGAGCCCGCTCAGGATCCCGGACACCTGGGAGAGCGGGACGAGCGCGGCCCACTCCCAGCGTTCGCGGGTGACCAGGATGGTCTCACCGCTCCTGGCGGCCTTGACGATGGTCCCCCAGCGGGCGCGGGCCTCCTCGACGCCGAGCGGGGTGCCGTAGCGGGCGTGGAGTTCGGCGTAGGAGGGCGGCTGGGCGGCGGAGTCGTTGATCACCCGAAGAATCGTAAGGCGCCTTACGGAATATGTGCAAGGCGCCTGACAAAATCCAGGTCAGACGCGCTTCGCCGTGGAGGCGCGGACGACCAGCTCGGTGGCCAGCTCGACGTGGTGGGAGTCGATCTTCTCGCCGGCCGCCAGCCGCAGCGCCGTACGCACCGCCACCCCGCCCATCTCGCGCAGCGGCTGGCGCACGGTGGTCAGCGGCGGGGAGGCCATCCGGGCCATCTGGGTGTCGTCGAACCCCACGATGCTCAGGTCCTGCGGGACGCGCAGGCCCCGCTCCCTGGCGGCCTCCATGACGCCCAGCGCGCTCTCGTCACAGCCGGCGAAGATCGCCGTCGGCGGCTCCGGCAGGTCGAGCACGGCCCCGCCGTACTCGAGTCCGTCCTCGTAGCGGAAGTGCCCGGAGCGCGTGTACGCGGGCGGCACCGGCACCCCTTCGGCCTCCATGGCGGCGCGGTAGCCGTGCAGGCGGGCCTGGTTGCAGGCGGCGGTGGCCGGGCCGCCGAGGTAGGCGATGCGCCGGTGGCCGAGGGACAGCAGGTGCTGGGTGGCGGCCAGCCCGCCGGCGAAGTTGGTGGAGCCGACGCTGGTCACGCCGGCGTGCGACAGGTGGAGCGGGTCGATCACGACCAGCGGCAGCCGGACGCGGGACAGCGCGGCCAGCTGCCGGGTGCTCAGCTGGTCGCACGTGACGCAGATCAGCGCCCGGCGCCCGGCGGCGGCCAGGTCGCCGGCCCACGCGGCGGGGTGGTCGATCTTCTTCCTGACGCTGACGACGATCCCGACGCCGAGCTCCGCCCCGGCCGCCACCACACCCTGGATGATCTCCGTGGAGTAGGTGCTGAAGTCGTCGTCGAACTGCACCTCGACGGTGTCCGTCGCGACCGGCCCGTCCGTACCCGGGGTCCGGCGCGGCGACGGCGCGATGTAGTCGTGCTCCCGCAGCAGCGACTGCACCAGGGAGCGAGTGGTCGGCGCCACGTCGCTGCGGCCGTTGAGCACCTTGGACACGGTCGCCACCGACACGCCCGCCGAGGCCGCGACCGTGGCCAGCGTGGCGCGTCTAGAACTGGACGGCATCGACTCCCCTTTCCCGCTCGACCGACACGGGGGTGTCCAGGCGCCGGTCGTGGCCGACGACCCGGGCCGGGCCGGTCAGCCGTACCGTGCTCCGGCACGGCAGGTCGGCCGCCGACGTGCCGACGAGCACCTCGATGTCCCCGGGCTCCACGATGCGCCTCAGATCGCGGCCGGTGAAGGCCGTCCGGTCGGCGTGCACCCGGAAGGTCACGCGGGCCCTCGCCCCGGGCTCCAGCCGCACCCGGGCGAACCCGGCCAGCTGCCGGACCGGCCGGGTGACCTGGGCGACGACGTCGTGCAGGTAGAGCTGGACGACCTCCTCGCCGGCCCGGTCCCCGGTGTTGCGCACGCTGACCGCCACGCCGAACTCGCCGTCCGTGGGCACCTCGGCGTCGCTGATCCGCAGGCCGCCGACCTCGAAGGTGGTGTAGGAGGTGCCGTACCCGAACGGGAAGAGCGGGGTCGGGTCGAGGTTGCTGATGCCCTGGCTGTTGGCGCCCAGCGGCGGCTGCAGGTACGTGCCCGGCTGCCCGCCGTGCCCGCGCGGGATCTGCACTGGCAGCCTGCCCGACGGCTGGACCCGGCCGGACAGCACGCCGGCCACGGCCGCGCCGCCCTCCTCGCCGGGCATGAACGCCTGGACGAGCGCCGCCGCGCCCGCGCGCACCCCGCCCAGCGCGTACGGGCGGCCGGAGACGACGACGGCGACGACCGGCGTGCCCGTCGCGGCCAGCTCGGCCACCAGGTCCTCCTGCACCCCGGGCAGGCGCAGGTCATCGGCGTCGCAGCCCTCCCCCGAGGTCCCGAGACCGAACAGCCCGGCGAGGTCGCCCACGGCCACCACGCACAGGTCCGCCCCGCGCGCCGCCTCGAGCGCGGCGGCGAACCCGGAGCGGTCGTCGCCCTGCACCTCGCAGCCCCGCTCGTGGACGAGCTCGGCCTCCGGCAGCTCGGCCCGCAGCCCGTCGAGCAGGCTGGGCGCCTCGATGCCGAGCCCGAGCGCGGGATGGCGGGGCAGCACGTGGTTGGGGAAGGCGTAGCAGCCCATGAACGTCCGCGGATCGT
>NZ_JBSFTC010000561.1:0-3995 GCF_053590415.1 Nonomuraea sp. NPDC003201 | reverse complement strand
CCTGACCGCCCAGCCGCTGTCGTGGTTCGACGCCGAGCGGGAGTCCCTGGTCGAGGCCGTACAGCTGGCCGCCGGCGCGGGCCTGGCCCAGTCCGCGTGGGGGCTGGCCGCCACCCTGGTCCCGTACTTCGACCTGCACTGCCTGCTGGACGAGTGGCAGCTGACGCACCGTCTCGCCCTCGACAGCGCCCGCGCGGCCGGCGACCGCCTCGGGGAGGCCGCCATGCTGCGCGGCCTGGCCCAGGTCTGCCTCTACCAGGACCGGTACGCCGAGGCCGAGGACATGTTCAAGCGGGCCCGCGTCATCTTCCGCGAGCTGGGCGACACGCGGAGCGAGGCCATCTCGATCTGCGGGCTGGCGGCGGTCAGCCAGTTCTCCAACCGGCATCTCAACGCGCTCGCGTCCTTCCGGCAGGCGCTGGCCATGTTCCTGGCCATCGGCGACCGCAGCGGCGAGGCGTACGCTCGGCAGGCGATCGGGCGCGTCTACCTGTCGCTGCGGGACCTGCAGCAGGCGTCCCGGTGGCTGGGGGACGCGCTGCGGCTGGCCGAGGAGCTCGGCGACGCGCACCGCGAGGGCTGCGTGTCGATGCAGCTCGGCCGCATGTACGACCTGTTCGCCCAGTCGGACCGGGCCATGCGCTACCAGGGGCACGCGCTGGGCATCTTCGAGGCGCTCGGCGACCGCCACTGCGGCGCGTACGCGATGCGGAACCTGGGCGGGCTGCAGGTGGCCAGGGGCGACCGCTCGGACGGCTCCGACCAGTTGGAGCGCTCCCTGGTGATCTTCCAGCAACTGGGGGATCGCAGCGGGGAGGCGGACACGTACCAGACGCTCGGCGAGCTGTACCGCTCGTCCGGCCACACCGCGCTGGCCACCCATTACCTGCACCAGGCCCGCGAGCTGCGCAGGGAGCTCAGCGAGTCGTTCGCGTGAGCTGCGGCCTGAGCCATTGTCCCGTGGGCCAGGTCTCCAGGCGCCAGGCGCTGTCCCAGAACATCCACTCGTACTCGGTGGCCCGGCAGAACGCCTCGTCCATCGCCCGGCGCGTCTCGGGGTCGGCGCTCTCGGCCAGCCGGTCGGTGATGGCCTTGGCCTGCTCCACCGAGGCGGCGAAGGCGGGGTCGGAGTAGGTGCCGATCCAGGTCCGGTACGGGTGGTCGGCCGCGCCCGCCGTACGTTCGAGCAGTGCCGCGCCAACGTCCTGGTAGACCCAGAAGCACGGCAGCACGGCGGCGGCGAGCACGGGCAACGGGGCGGCCAGGGCCGTGGCCTGGAGGTAGGAGGAGTAGGCCAGGCAGGTCGGCGAGGTGGCGACGGCCGCCGTCTCGCCGGCCGTCAGCCCGAACTCCTCCAGGTAGCCGGTGTGCAGGGCCCGCTCGACGACCAGCGCCGTGTGCGCGCTCTGCGCGAAGAACGCGGCGTCGGCCGGGGAGCCGGCGCGGGCCGAGGCGGTCGCGAGGACCTTGGCGTAGGCCACCAGGTAGCGGCCGTCCTGGACCAGGTAGAACGCGAAGCGCTCGCGGTCGAGGGTGCCGTCGCCGAGCGCGGCGTTGAACGGGTGGTCGTGGATCGCCTCGAGCAGCGTGGCCGTGCGCGCCCAGATTTTCTCACAGAAGGTCACCGATGACGTCCCTTCGCTAGTGCGAACTAGATCAGGTTCGACGGGTGTGATCTCAGCCCGGCAGCCCGGGCACCCCGCGTCACGGCCAACGCTAGCAGAGAAGGTCCGGCCCGGTCGTGTCAGGCGGGGATCAGCTCGTGCAGCGTGCCCGGGGTGTAGACCTGCGCCCCCTCCGGGAGGCCGTCCGGCGCCGCCAGCCCGATGTAGGTGGTGGGCCCGGCCGGCGTGCTCTTCGCGCGCAGCAGGTCGGCCAGGTAGCGGACGCGCAGGAATTCGCGTTCGACGATGGAGCGCACCAGCAGGGAGGCGCTGACGCGGTTGCCCTCCACCTGGTTGAAGCCGGGGTGGCCCTTCAGGTAGAGGTGCAGCCACTTCACCAGCCAGCCGCCGTCGGCGCCGCGCAGGAAGACGAGCGGCAGGGCGATCCGGCCGGAGCCGCGCAGGTCCGACTTCATGCGCACGGTACGCGGCTCGAACGGCCTGCCTTCCTGCGCCGCGTCCCTGGTCATGTAGCCGAAGAACGCCTCGGCGGCCGCGTCGAACCCTTCCCCGGCGTAGATGTTCACCTGCGGGATGATGATCGGCTGGGTCGCGGCGGCGAGCCGGATGTCGATGAACTCGGACGCGCCGTCAGGTGCCTCGGTAAGGTCGCCGGAGTACTGGGCGAAGTCGTTGGTGTAGTTCGTCCAGGAAATGTGCGTCGGGTCGTCGTAGGAGGCGTCCAGCATGAGCGCGGACAGGTCGTAGTCGGTGCGCTGCCGGGCCTCGCGCCAGTGGACGAAGAACCTGAGCAGTTCGCCGTCCACCACCGACACCGAACCCCGGGGCAGCATGCCGAGCCCGGGCACGACGGCCTTGCCGGACAGCGGCAGGGCGACGTCGAGCACGTCGGGATCGACGATCAGCTCGCCGGGGTCGGGGAGGCGGCGGGCGATCTCCTCGTCCAGGATGGCCAGCGCCCGCGCCAGGGCCTCCTCCTCCAGCGGCGAGCGGGAGTCGGGGGCCGCCCACGCCCTGCCGTTCCGGTTGACGAAGACGCGGCCCGCGACAGGGGCGAGCCGGTTCTGCAGGTGCTCGCGCAGCGACAGCAGGACGCGGCCGGAGGCGCCGGAGGCGGCCCCTTCCGTGGCGTCCAGCACGGCCGACGTGGACAGGCCCGTCCGCAGCAGGTGGTCGAGGCGGCGCAGCAGCGCCCCGGGGGCCTGCTCCAGCAGCTTCACCGCCTCGGCGGTGCGGCCCGCCGACAGCGCGGCCTCGACCCGGCCGTCCAGGCTCGGGGCCGGGCGGGTGCCCCTGGCCGTGTCGAAGACGGCCCGGGCGCGCGGGAACTGCGGGTACTCGTGGGGGTGCAGCCGTTCGCCGAGCCGCTTCCACTCCTCCCGGTGACGCGGCACGTCGCCGAGCCTGGCCGGCGAGGCGACCGCGTCCAGGGCTCCCAGCAGGGCGCGGCGCTCGGCCCGGCGGAACGAGCGGAACCTGGTGGGCTCGGCCAGCGTGACATCGCCGCCGGAGCAGCCGCAGGCGAGCCGGAGCACGTCGGTCACGGTGTCGACCAGCAGCGGCCGGCCCTCGGCCAGCCGGACCTCGTTGACGATCGCGCGGTTCTCGCGCACGGGGATGCGCTCGGGCTCGTCGGCGCAGGATCCGGCCAGCAGGCGCAGCGCGGCCAGGTCCTCGGCGGCCAGGGGCGCCTCGGAGCCCGCCAGCGAGAAGTAGAGCTCCCGCGCCTCCGACTCCAGGCTCCCGCCCAGCTCCAGCACGGTCACCCGGTCCCCGGCCAGCGGGATCAGCTCGGCGTGCGCGGCCAGCAGGTCGGCGTAGGTGTGCTGGTAACGGCCGTAGCCGGGCAGGGAGAGCAGGTTGAGCGCCGAGGTCTCGACGCGGGCGGCGGCGACCGGGTCGAGCAGGGCCTCGCGCAGCAGCCCGGCCCAGAACTCCAGGGTGTCGGGCACGTTCTTGGGGAAGTCGAGGAAGTACGCGTTGTGCCGGACGTGGTCACCCACGAGCGTGCGGACGGCGGCCAGAATGCGGATGCCGAGGTCGACCACGGTCTCGCCGCGCAGCCCGGACAGCCGCTCGAGCAGCGCGGCCGAGCACGTGAAGCCGACGCTGAGCAGCGCCGCGTCGAGCTGGCGGGCGGCGGTCTCCCCCCACCCGGACCCGGATCCGGCGGGCGCGGCGCCGATGGGCACGCGCAGCCGCCGGGCGATGACGAGGCTTTCCAGAGTGTCGTCCACGAACGGCACCATATAGCCGGGACACGCCCGATCGCGGGGCGTCCTGAACCGCTCGTAGTAGTGGTCGGCCCGCCCGGACGCCCGCACGTAGCGGTCGGCCAGCGCGGGCGGCAGGTAGGACAGGAACGGCAGC
>NZ_JBSFTC010000560.1:0-3998 GCF_053590415.1 Nonomuraea sp. NPDC003201 | reverse complement strand
GCCAGCCCGTGCAGCACCGCGGCCACCAGGAGGATGACGAGGTGACCGCCCTCGCCGGAGGGCATCGCGTGGCCGGCGGCAGCGCGACGCCAGGCCCGGGCCCCGGCTCCGGCGAGTCCCCCAGGATCACGAACGCCGACACGACCGCGGCGGCGGTCGCCAGCACCAGCCCGCCCGTCACCGCGAACTTGGCCGCCGGCGCCAGCGTGCTCTGCACCACGCTGGTGGTGCTCTCGGCAACCGGTTGCGGCCTCGGTAACAGCGCGGCCAGCGGCAGGACCATGATGCCGAGCCCGGCCCGCCCGCGCGTCTCCCATTCCTCGCCGTACTCGGCGAGCGCGACCCCCTCCAGCTCGGCCAGGAACGCCTCCGCCGACGCGGGCCGCCCGGCCGGGTCCTTGGCCAGGCCGTGTTCGAGCAGCGGCCGCAGCGGCTCCTCGACCTCCCCCAGCTGGGGCAGGATGTGCTGGTGCTGGTAGGCGAGCGCGGCCACGTTCTCACCCTGGAAGGCGCGGTGGCCGGTCAGGCACTCGAAGAACACCAGCGTGGCGGCGTACACGTCGGTCGCGGCGCTGGCCGGCCCGTCGTCCCACTGCTCGGGCGCCATGTACGGGGGCGTGCCGACGAGCGCGGCCGTCTCCCCGAAGTGGGCCGCCACGCCGAAATCGACGAGCTTGCTCTGGCCGTCCTGGGTGATGATGACGTTCTCGGGTTTGAAGTCCCGGTGGACGACACCGCGCCGGTGCGCCTCGGCCAGCCCGAGCAGCGCGCCCTTCAGCACCACGAGCGCCGCCTCCGGGCCCGTCGCGCCCTCGTGCTCCAGCAGCCGCCGCAGCGTGACGCCGTCGACCAGCTCCATCACGATGACGGCGTCGTCCTGGCCCTCGACGTATTCGAGCAGACGGGCGGTGTGCGGGCTGTCGATCTCGCGGATGACCTCGGCCTCCGCCCGGAACCGCTCGACGAACCCCGTGTCCGCGCGCAGCGGCTCGGACAGGTGCTTGATCGCGACGGCCAGCCCGTCTGAGTCCCGTACGGCGAGCATCACCCGGCCCGTCCCGCCGTGTCCGAGTTCCCGGATCTCGGTGTAGCCGGGAACTTCCATGTGGGACCTCCTGCCGGATAAAGATCCTTATGTCAGGACGCTAACCTGGGGTCACACCCCGTGTCGAGTCCCTTCGCGGGAGTAACCGAGCCGCTGCCGCAATCGGTATTCTTACTACTCCGCATAGTAGGTCCGGTCAGGCCGCCTGCCGTGCCAGGTACCCGTGGACGTTACGCGCCGCCGCGCGTCCGGCGCGGTTCGCGCCGATGGTGCTGGCCGAAGGGCCGTACCCGACCAGTTGCAGGGCCGGCTCCCTGACGGCCTGGGTGCCGTCCACCTTGATCCCGCCGCCCGGCTCCCTGAGCCGCAGGGGCGCGAGGTGGTCGAGGGCCGAGCGGAAGCCGGTGGCCCAGACGATCGTGTCCGCCTCCAGGTGGAGGCCGTCAGACCAGGTGACGCCGTCCGCGGTGATGCGCCGGAACATGGGGAGGCGTTCCAGCGCGCCCTTGGCCAGGGCCTCGCGTACGACCGTGCTGTAGCCGAGGCCCGTGACGCTCACCACGCTCTGCGGCGGGAGTCCCGCGCGCACGCGCGCCTCGACCAGCGCGACGGCCTCGCGCCTGGCGTTCTCGCCGAAGTCGTCGTCCCGGAACACCGGCGGCCGCCGCGTCACCCATGCCGTGGTGGCGGCGATCCCGGCGATCTCCGACAGCACGTGCATCGCCGACGCCCCGCCGCCCACCACGATCACGCGCCGCCCCGCGAACTCCTCCGGCCCCCGGTAACCCGCGTAGTGGAGCTGGCGGCCCGCGAAGTCCGGCGCGCCGGGGTAGTAGGGCCAGTGGGGCCGGGTCCAGGTGCCCGTCGCGTTGATCACGGCGCGGGCCGACCACTCCCCCGCGTCCGTGCCGATCACCAGCCGGCCGCCGTCGCCGTGCCGGACGGAGGCGACCCGCACCGGCCGCACGACGTCCAGCCCCAGCTCTTCCTCGTAGGCCGCGTAGTACGCGGGGACCACCTCGGCGGCGGGACGGCGACCGTCCACGCCCGGGGGACGGGCGATGCCGGGCAGGTCGAAGATGCCGTGCACCTTGTCCATGGTCAGCGACGGCGACCGGTGGCGCCACGCCCCTCCCGCGCCGTCGGCCGCGTCCAGGACGACCGGCTCGAACCCGTACCGGCGCAGGAAGTACGCGCCGGACAGCCCCGCCTGCCCGGCGCCGATCACCACCACTTCGGTCTCTTCCACGATCAGGTGAAACCGCCGCCGGGCCCGCGCTCTTCCCTCACGCCTTCGCGCACACGTCCCGGTACGGCGTGGCACCCAGATACTCGCGCCACTCCCGGACACTGAGCGTGCGGCCGGCCCGCGCGCACACCGTTCCCACCATCGCCTCCGGCGCGACCGGCAGGTCGTGAACCCACTCCGACACGTCGACCACCCGCAGCAGTCTCCCGTCGCCGGTGAAGGCCATGAGGTGCACGCTGCCGTTGCTGTCGAGCCGGATCTCCCCGCCCAGCGGCTGCCGGGTCGCCACGTCCCACAGATGGATCCCACCGCCCGCGTCGGAGACGGCGAGCACGTCCCCTCGGGGGGCGAACACGACGGCGTCGAACTCCTGGCCGGGAACGCGCAGGTCGGGTACGAGCAGCTGCCGGGCGCTCAGGTCCCACAGGCTGAGGCGGTGCCCGTCGTGCGTGGCCAGCCGCCGCCCGGCGGGATCGACGACCATGAAACCCTGGCTCCGCGCCGCGCCGAACCCGGTGCCGACGGGCTTGCCGGTCATGATGTCGTAGAACTGCCCGCTCGCCGACGCGATCGTCCTGCCGTCGGCGAGGAAGACGAAGTCGCGGGTGGCGAACGGCAGTTTCACGCTGCTGACCGCCTTCCCGGTGCGCGCGTCCCACACCCGCAGGCGGAAGTCATCCTGTTTCTGATTGTCCTGCGCGAAGACCGCCGCGAACAGGCGGCCGTCCCGGCTGTAGGCCCCGCCCATGGGGAGGAACGCCGGAATGCCCCCGAACGACCACAGCCGCCGCCCGTCGGTGAGGCTGTACGCGATGACCGCCTCCCCGTCCTGGAAGACCAGGCTGTCGTTGGCGGGGCTGAACAGCCACGGCGTCGGGTTGCCGGGATTGGGGTACGACGCGATCGAGCGCCGCGCGGCCACGTCCCACGTCCGGTACGCGGACGACGTGCTGATCAGCAGCCGGCGCGCGTCCGGGCTGATCGCTTCGATCCGCGCTCCGGAGGGCGCCCGGGCGCTCGCGGTGCCGGACCGCAGGGCGAGGCTGACGATGCGCTCGTCCACCCGGTAGCGCAGCGTCCGGCCGGTCGGGTCGAACCACACCTCGGTGACCTCGCCCGGCGCCTCGTATCTGAGGATCTCCTGGTGCGTGGTCACGTTCCAGACCCAGACGCGCTGCCCGCGCGCGCCGGCGACCAGCTGGTTGTCGCTGCTGAGCCGGACCGCCCACCGGGTACCGGGGGCCGCCTGGCTCACCGCATCCCCCCAGGTCAGGCCGTCCTCCTCCGCCTCCGAGTCGGCGACCGGCCTGCCCGAGGCGGTGTCCCGGAGCTGGAACCGCTCCCCGGCGCAGTACATGAGCCGGCTGTCCGCGCTGAATCCCACCACCGGTTCCATGCCGCAGCTCTTCTCGAGAGCGGGCACGCGCCGCATGCCCGGCAGCCGCCACACCCGGATCGTCTGCCCCGGGGGCGCCACGCTCGCGACCAGCCTGCCCGAGGAGGCGACGGTGAACTGGGTGAGCTCGCCCCACTCCTTGGTGGGGATCTCGCGGCCGCGCTCGGCGTCCCACAGGTCCGTCACGCCGTCGGTGACGCTGATCGACAGCAGCGCCGTCAACGTGCCCGCGGTGAAGTCCCGCGTACGCCGGCTCTCGGGCGGCCAGCGCCAGGCCGTGGCCATCTGCCGCGCCGCCGGGTTCAGCT
>NZ_JBSFTC010000559.1:0-4006 GCF_053590415.1 Nonomuraea sp. NPDC003201 | reverse complement strand
GACTACAACATCGACAACTGGACCTGGGCCAAGACGCAGGGCGTCTACAACATGGTCCGCGACTTCAAGCAGCGCGGCGTGCCGATCGACTGCGTCGGCCTGCAGTCGCACTTCAACGGCAACAGCCCGTACAACAGCAACTACCGCACCACCATCTCCAGCTTCGCCGCCCTCGGGGTGGACGTGCAGATCACCGAGCTGGACATCCAGGGCGGCTCTGCGCAGACCTACGCCGCCGTGACCAACGACTGCCTGGCGGTGGCCCGCTGCGCCGGCATCACGGTGTGGGGGGTACGCGACCAGGACTCCTGGCTCGGCGCCGGCGCCAGCCCGCTGCTGTTCAACGGCGCCAACAAGAAGCCCGCCTACGACTCGGTCCTCAACGCCCTGAACGCCGCCAACCCCGGCCCCACGCCCACGGTGACCCCGACGCCGCCCGGCGACAACGGCCAGATCAAGGGGGTGGCCTCCGGTCGCTGCCTGGACGTGCCGAGCGCCAGCACCACGGATGGCACTCAGCTGCACTTGTGGGACTGCAACGGCCAGTCCAACCAGCAGTGGAGCTCGACCTCCGCGGGTGAGATCAAGGTGTACGGCAGCAAGTGCCTGGACGCCGGCGGCACCGGGAACGGCGCGAAGGTGCAGATCTACAGCTGCTGGGGTGGCGACAACCAGAAGTGGCGCGTCAACTCCGACGGGAGCATCGTCGGTGTGCAGTCGGGACGCTGCTTGGACGCCGTCGGCGCAGGCACCGCCAACGGCACCCAGATCCAGCTGTACGACTGCTCAGGCGGCGGCAACCAGAAGTGGACCTGGAGCGGGCGTTCCTGAAGCCGCGTCGGTAGGCCCATGACTTCGCCGCAACCGGTGGCCGGTTGCGGCGAAGCGCGTAGGTCTGCGAGCGTCGTCGGGCTCACACGCCCGTGATGGTCCATTGGTTGTTGGTGCTGTTGTTCGGCGTCCACATGGCGACGGTGGAGCCGGCTGTGCTGTTGCCCATGCCGTCGAGGGCCGTGCCGGTGCCGCGGTTGATGATCTGGTAGCGGCCGTTGCCCGTGCTGTTGAGGCGCCACTGCTGGTTGTTGCCGCCGCCCCACGCCGCCTGCCTGGCGTTGGCGCCGTTGGCGGTGTTGCCCCAGCTGTCGGCGACCATGCCGTTGGTACGGTTGACGATGCGGTACCACCCGCCGCCCAGGTCCACGAGCTGCCACTGCAGGTTGGTGCTGCCGTCCCAGTTCCACTGCTTGAGGTTCGCCCCGGAGGCGACGTTCCCGCCGCTGTCCAGCGCCAGGCCGGTGGTCGCGTTCGTGATCCGCACGTAGGTCGCCGGCGGGGGACCGCCGGACCCGGTCATGCGGTACGTACGGCCGGCCTGGCCGGTCAGTCCGATGACGTCGTTCTCGGGTTTGGCGACGCTGACGGTGTCGCCGGTCGTGGTGTCGACCACCTGGTAGGTCCCGGCGAAGATCCGGCTGCGCACGTTGACCGTCCCGTCACGGTCGAACCTGATGAGGATCTCGGTGGCCCCGCCGGAGCTCCACGTCGCGTCCACGGTGTAGCCGCCGCGCCCTCGAAGACCCTGCGCCTTCCCGCTCGGCCAGGCCGCCGGGAGCGCCGGCAGGACGTGAAGCTCGCCGTTGTGGCTCTGCAGGAGCATCTCGGCGATGCCGGACGTCGCGCCGAAGTTGCCGTCGATCTGGAACGGGGGGTGCAGGTCGAACATGTTGGGCGCGAGCCGGGCCGTCGTCACGAGGGCGCGGATCAGGTCGTGCGCCCGCGTGCCCTCCTCCATCCGCGCCCAGTAGTTGATCTTCCACGCCAGCGACCAGCCCGTACCGTCGTCACCGCGCAGTTCGAGGGTCCGCCGCGCGGCGGTGTACAGCGCGGGGGTGCCGCGCTTGGTGATCTGGTTGCTGGGGTGCAGGCCGTAGAGGTGGGAGATGTGCCGGTGGTTCTGCTCGGTCTCGACCCAGTCGTACAGCCACTCCTGGATGTTGCCGCGTGAGCCGGTCTTCATCGGCGGGAGCCGGTCCCGGGCGGCGAGGACCTGCGCCCGGAAGCTCGCGTCCGTGCCCAGGAGCTCGCTCGCCTTGGCGCAGCCGTTGAACAGGTCCCGCAGGATCTGGTTGTCCATCGTCGGTCCGGCGCAGACGCTGACGCCCGCGTGGTGGGTCAGTTCCGGGGAGTTCGACGGGTTCGTGACCAGATATTTGAGGGTCGGTTCTTCGACGAGGGTCTCCAGGAAGAACTGCGCGGCCCCCTTCATCGCCGGGTAGTACTGCCGGAGGAAGTCGAGGTCGCCGGTGAAGAGGTAGTGGTCCCAGATCATGGTGGCCAGCCATGCGCCGCCGGTCTGCCACATGCCCCAGGTCGCGCCGTCGACGACCGAGCTGCCCCGCCACCCGTCGGTGTTGTGGTGGGTCACCCAGCCGCCGGCGTTGTACTGCACCCGGGCCGTGCGGGCGCCGCTGACCGTGAGGTCGTTGATCATCCTGAACACCGGCTCGTAGCACTCCGACAGGTTGGTCGTGTCGGTCGGCCAGTAGTTCATGGGCAGGTTGGCGTTGAGGGTGTACTTCGAGTCCCAGGACGGGGTCAGCGAGTCGTTCCAGATGCCCTGCAGGTTGGCGGGCTGGGTGCCCGGCCGCGAGGAGGAGATCAGCAGGTAACGGCCGTACTGGAACAGCAGCGCCGAGAACTGCGGGTCGTTGCCGCTCGCGTGCTGCGCGATCCGCACGTCGGTCGGCTGGTCGGCCGCCGGGGTGCGGCCGAGGTCGAGCGTCGTGCGCCCGAACAGCCGCTGGTAATCGGCGGTGTGCCGGCCGCGCAGGTCGTCGTAGGTCCTGCCGGCGGCGGCGTCGAGATGGCGCCGGGCGATGCCCTGGTAGTCGCCGCTGACGTCCTTGTAGTTCACGTAGCTGGAGCCGATGGAGATCAGCACCGTCACGCTGTTGGCGGACCTTACCTGCAGGGTGCCGCCGGAGCTGCTGACACTGCCGCCTTCGGCGACGGCCCGGGCCAGCGCCAGGAACCTGACCTTGCCGGCCAGGCCCCTCTGGTCGCCGGAGATGCCGTCGAGCGCCACCGTCGTGCCGTCCGGGCTGGACCGCGTCGTCCGCTGCGGGCTGCCGAACGTCGCGGAGAACGTGATCGAGCCGGGCTTGTCGGCGGTCAGGCGGACGGCGATCACCTGATCCGGCGCGCTCGCGAGCACCTCGCGCCGGTACCGTACGCCGTTCTGCAGGTACGTCACCGTCGTGGTGGCCGTGGTCAGGTCCAGGAAACGGTTGTACTCCGAAACCCCGGTGGCGCTGCCGAAGGTCAGTCGCAGATCGCCCACGGGCTGGTAGGCCAGCTGAGCCGAGGGGTTGCCCAGCATGTTCTGGTCGACCAGGGTCTGGGCCTGGCTCCACTGGTTCTGGAAGACCAGCTGCCGGATCTGCCCCAGCGCCGCCGCGCCCTTCGTGTTGCTCTGGTCGTACGGCCCGCCGGCCCAGATGGTGTCCTCGTTGAGCTGCAGCCGTTCGGTGTCGACGTTGCCGAACACCATGGCGCCCAGGCGGCCGTTTCCGATCGGAAGCGCACGCAGCCACTCCGTGCCGGCGCTTTCGTCGTACCACAAGGCCAGGTCGTTCGCGGCTCTCACCTCCGCAGGCGCCGCCGACGCGGCCCGGGCCGCGGCCGTCCATGGCAAGGGTAACAGCGCGCCACCGGCTCCAACCGCGCCGAATCTCAGCACTTGTCTTCGCGATAAATCAGCCATTTCGGTTCTCCAATCCCTTGGGGGTTTCGCGGCCAGTCGGCCTCCGTTGGGTACGAGCACGGGCCCCGCACCGGGTACCTACGTGCTCGTGCCATCGCCGGGGCGATGAGTCGTCCCGGCGATGGCGCATGGTCAGCTGTCACGGGCCGTCAGGCGCGGGCCCACTTCTGGTTGGTGGCGCCGGTGCAGGTCCAGATCTGCACCTTGGTGCCGTTGGCGGTGCCGTATCCGGACACGTCCAGG
>NZ_JBSFTC010000558.1:0-4050 GCF_053590415.1 Nonomuraea sp. NPDC003201 | reverse complement strand
GCCGCGCGGGCCGCCCGCCGCGGGCCGACCCCGGTGACGACGACCCTGGCGAGGTGGGCCGGCAGGCCGCGCCTGACCGCGCGGGCCTCGATCCCGAGCGCGGCGCAGATCAGCAGTCCGGTCATGAGAGCTCCAGGTCGCGGCGCAGGTAGCGCCCGAGGGCGCTGATCGGGAAGACGAGCCGGTAGAGGTGGTAGTTGATGTAGAAGTCACCGGGGAAGCCCGTGCCGGTGAAGTACGGCTCGTCCCAGGTGCCGTCCGGCCGCTGCCGCTCGACCAGCCAGCGCACGCCTCTTTCCACCGCCGGGGAGCGTTCGCCGGTGGCGAGCAGGGCCAGCAGCGCCCAGGCGGTCTGCGAGGCGGTCGAGGCCCCGCGGCCGATCCAGGCCGGGTCGCGGTAGGAGCGCAGGTCCTCGCCCCAGCCGCCGTCGTCGTTCTGGTGGCGTTCCAGCCAGGCGACGGCCCGGCGTACGGAGGGATGTCCTGGACGGACCCCCGCGGCGACGAGGGCGGGCACGGCGGCCCCGGTGCCGTAGACGTGGTTCGCGCCCCAGCGGCCGAACCACGATCCGTCCCCCTCCTGCGCCTTGAGCAGCCAGATCACGGCCCTGCGCAGGACGGGGGAGTGGGGCCGCTCCTTGGCCAGGGCTTCGACGACGTGCGCGGTGACGTCGGCGGACGGCGGGTCGATCACCGCGCCGAAGTCGCAGAAGGGCAGCTTGGTGCAGAGCGCGCGGTCGTTGTCGGCGTCGAACGCCGCGAAGCCGCCGTCGGCGCTCGCCATGCCGGCCATCCAGCGGACCCCGCGCTCGATCGCCGGCCGCGCGCCGGGGCGGTCCACCCGGCGCAGCGCGAGCACCACCTCCGCGGTGTCGTCGATGTCGGGATAGCCGTCGTTGTCGAACTCGAAAGCCCAGCCGCCGGGCGGCAGGCCCGGCCTGCGCACCGCCCAGTCTCCCGGCCTCGTGACCTCCTCGCGCAGCAGCCAGTCGGCGGCCCCGGTGACGGCCGGATGATCGGCGGGGGTGCCCGCGTCGAGCAGCGCGTTGACCGCCAGCGCCGTGTCCCATACGGGGGACTGGCACGCCTCCAGCCGGCGCCCCTTCTCGTCGCGGACGGTGAACCGGTCGAGCCCTCCGATCGCCTTGCGCATCACCGGATGGTCCAGGTCGTAGCCGGAGAGGTGGAGCGCGATGATCGAGTACACCCACGGCGGCTGGATCCCGCCCCAGGAGCCGTCGGCCTCCTGGCGGGCGACCACCCAGTCCACGGCGCGCCTCAGCGCGGCCCGCCGCAGGGTCCGCGACGGGCGCCGCTCGTACCGGTGCAACGCCCGGTCCAGCGCGCCGAACACCGCCTCCCAGCCCCCGCCCCCGGCACGGCGCGGCGCCCGGCCGGTCCGCAGCTCGGGCAGCTCGAACGGCAGCCTGCGCACCGGCCGGTACGCGGTCACGACGGTCAGGGGCACGATCGTCTGCCTGGCCCAGCAGGCCCAGTCGTAGACGTTGAGCGGGAACCACGAGGGCAGGAAGATCATCTCGGGCGGCATGACCGGCAGGTCCCGCCACGGCCACTCCCCGAACAGGGCCAGCCAGACCCGGGTGAACACCCGGCTCGCCTCGATCCCGCCCATGGCCCGGACCTGCTGCGCCGCGGCCCGCATGTGCTCCGCGTCGGGCGGATCGCCCGCGAGCCGCAGCGCGGTGTACGCCTCGATTGTGGTGGACAGCTCCGCGGGCCCCCCGTGGAAGTTGGCCCACGTGCCGTCGGCCCGCTGCTCCGAACGGATCCACCGGGCGGCCTCCGCCGTGTCCTCCTCGGTGCGGATGCCGAGGAACTGCCGCAGCAGCAGGTCCTCCGCGTCCATGCTCACGTTCGTCTGCAGCTCGCCCTTCCACCAGCCCTCCGGGGACCGCAGGCCGATCAGGTGATCGCAGGCGGCCCGGAGGGCGTGCTCGGCGTCGGTGAGCAGGCTCGGGGTCGTCTCGAGGGTGGTCATGTCAGTGGTCCCTGGATGTGATGAATCGGGCGATGTGCAGGAATTCGGCGCGCACGTCCGCGGGCAGGTCCGCGGCGTCGAGGTACCGGGTCGCGGCGTCGAAGCGCCGCCCGGCCTCCAGCTCGGCCCAGGCCCGGCCGCCCGCCTGCTCGACCAGGCCGGCGGCCTCGCGCAGGTCGGCCTCCGTCAGCTCCCCGGGCCTGGCCAGCAGCCCGGCGAGGCGGCGTCCGGCCTCCGTACCGCTGGTGAGCGCGGCGACCACGGGCAGGCTCTTCTTGCGGACCCGCAGGTCGGCCAGCACCGGCTTGCCGGTCACCTCGGGTCGTCCCCAGATGCCGAGCAGGTCGTCGGTCAGCTGGAAGGCCAGCCCGGCCTCCGTGCCGAACGCGTCCAGAGCGCCGGCCAGCGAGGCGGGACCTTCCGCCGCCGTGACGCCGATCGAGCAGGCGCAGGCGAGCAGCGAGGCGGTCTTGTGCCGCGACATCAGCAGGCACTCCTCCCGCGTCACGTCGCCGCGGTCCTGGAACTCCAGATCCAGGGTCTGGCCCGCGATGAGCGAGAGCGTGGCGTGGTTGAGCGCGCGGGCGGCCGCCGCGTAGCCGGGGGTGCCCTGTTCCAGCAGCAGTTCCAGGGCCAGGGCGAACAGCGCGTTGCCGCAGAGGATCGCCTGGGAGCGGCCGAAGACCGTCCAGGCGGCCGGATGGTGCCGGCGCACCGGGTCGTCGTCCATGACGTCGTCGTGCAGCAGGGAGAACGCGTGCACCAGCTCCAGCGCGGCGGCGGCGGGCAGGCACCGTTCGATGTCCGCTCCCGCGGCCCGGGCCGACAGCACCGCGAGCGTGGGCCGCAGCGCCTTGCCACCGGCCGCGCGGGGCCGGCCGTCGCCGTCGGTCCAGCCGAAGTGGTAGCGGGCGACGCGGGCGATGCGCGGGTCGAGGCGGCCGACGGCCTCGCGCAGCACCGGCTCGACGAGCTCGCGGGCGGCCTCCGCCGGCGGCAGGGTCAGGGTCATGACACGCTCTCCTGATCTCGCACATGCTGTCTGACCAGGCGTGCGGCGTGCAGCCCGCTGCGTACGGCGCCCTCCATCGTGTCCGGCCAGCCGGTGTCGGTCCAGGCGCCGGCGAGATAGAGGCCGGGCCACCGGGTGGCGCTTCCTGGTCGGAGCGCCCCGCTGCCGGGGCCCTGGCGGAACGTCGCGCGCCGTTCCCTGGTGACGAAGAAGTCGGTCATCGTGGCCTCGCGCGCGGCCGGGAACACCGAGCGCAGCGCCGGGACGAAGGTCTCGCGCAGGTCCGCGGTCGGCCGGTCGATCCACGTGTCCGCGACGGACACCGACACCGTCAGGTACTGGCCCTCGCCGAGCCCGGCGACCCGGGTCTTGTCGAACACCCACTGCACGGGCGAGCCGGTGACCGCGACGAACGGCCCCCGCATGACCGGCCGGTCGTAGACCGCGTGGACGTTGATGATGGGGCTCGCGTCCAGGGCGCCCCATCCGTCCCGGGCGGGTGCCGCCTCCGCGGGGACCAGCTTCGCGGCCTGCTCGTGGCGCGTCGCCACGACGACCGCCGACGCCTGGACCCGGACGCCGTCCACGACGACGGCCGGGCCCGGCTCGATGGCCGTGACCTTCGCCGACAGCCGCACCGCGCCGCCGCGTCCCGCGATGGCGGCCCTGGCGGCGGTGTCGTGCAGCTCGCCGAGCGGCACCAGGGGGATGCCCAGGTCGGCGGCGTCCGGCCGGCCGAGCATCGCGGTCTTGAACACCTTCACCGCCGGGCCGAGCGCGGCCTCCTCGACCCCCGTGTTCAGGGCCGCGACCGCGAGCAGGTCCCAGAGCGCCTGCCGTACCGGGTCCCGCTGGCCGTGCGCCGCCAGCCAGCTCCCGAACGTCACCGTGTCGAGAGCCGGGTCAGCCGGGTCGAGCCTGCTCAGCGCGAGCGAGCCGCGCAGGGCCTGGAGCCGGTCGCCCGGCCCGAGCAGGCGGTAGCGCGCGAGCGCGGGCACGAAGTGGAGCGGGCCGGGCAACGCGGCGCGGCGCAGCCGCC
>NZ_JBSFTC010000557.1:0-4063 GCF_053590415.1 Nonomuraea sp. NPDC003201 | reverse complement strand
GGTGATCATCGATTGGGCCGTCGAGGAACGGGGCATCCACCGCATCGAGTGGGTGGTCGCGTCGGAGAACAGCGCAGGGAGGGGGCCTGGCACGTGCTGCAGCTCGACCTGCACGACGCGCGGAGCGGGCTGAGCGCCGAGGTGTTCCTGCGCTCGGCGGAAGGCGTCAGCGCGTTCCAGGTCTGGACGCGGGTGACCAACCGCGGCCAGGCCCCCCGGCTGCTGCTGGGCCTCACGTCGTTCGCCGCCGCCTTCGCGGGGGCGGTGGACGACCTGGACGTGGTACGGGCCGACAGCGAATGGCTGGGCGAGAGCCGCTGGGTCCGCGAGGCCCTGCGCGGGCAGGCCGTACCCGATCTCCGCCTGGGCGGCCACGGGCAGGACGGCCGCGGGCGGCTCGCGGTCGTCAGCACCGGCACCTGGTCGACCGGCTCCCACCTGCCCACCGGCGGCCTGATCGACCGCGCCGGCGGGCAGGCGTGGCTGTGGCAGATCGAGCACAACGGCGCCTGGCGCTGGGAGGTCGGCGAGCGGCTCGACGACCCGTACGTCGCGCTGCTCGGCCCGACCGACATCGACCACCAGTGGCAGCACCTGCTCCAGCCCGGCGAGTCGTTCACCACGGTGCCGGTGTCGGTGGCGGTGTCCGGCGCGGGCCTGGAAGGGGCGGCCGCGGCGCTCACCGCGCACCGGCGGATGATCGTCCGGCCGCACCCCGACCGGGAGCGGCTGCCGGTGGTGTTCAACGACTACATGAACACGCTGGCGGGCGACCCGACCACGGCCAAGCTCCTGCCGCTGATCGACGCCGCCGCCTCGGCCGGGGCCGAGACGTTCTGCGTGGACGCGGGCTGGTACGACGACGGCGGCACCTGGTGGGACAGCGTCGGCGAATGGCAGCCGTCGCAGACGCGCTTCCCGCGCGGCATCGAGGAGGTCCTCGGCCGCATCAGGGAGCACGGCATGGTGCCGGGGCTGTGGCTCGAACCCGAGGTGATCGGCGTCCGCAGCCCCATGGCCGACAAGCTGCCCGCCGAGGCGTTCCTGCAGCGTGGCGGCGTACGCCTGGTCGAGCACGGCCGCTACCACCTCGACCTGCGTCATCCCCGCGCGATCGCGCACCTGGACCAGGTGGTGGACCGGCTGGTGGAGGAGCTCGGCGTCGGCTATTTCAAGCTCGACTACAACATCGACCCGGGCGCGGGCACCGACCTGGACGCCGACAGCGCCGGGGACGGGCTGCTGGCCTGCAACCGGGCCCACCTGGCCTGGCTGGACGGCGTCCTGGCACGCCATCCGGGCCTCACCCTGGAGAACTGCGCGTCGGGCGCCATGCGCATGGACTACGCCATGCTGTCCCGGCTGCAGCTGCAGTCCACCAGCGACCAGCAGGACTTCCGCCTCTACCCGCCGATCGCGGTGTCGGCGCCGATGTCCGTGCTGCCCGAGCAGTCGGCGAGCTGGGCGTACCCGCAGCCCGACATGTCGGACGAGGAGATCGCCTTCGCGCTGTGCACCGGCATGCTGGGGCGGCTCTACCTGTCCGGCCACCTGGACGGGATGAGCCCCGCCCAGCTCGACTCGGTCCGCGAGGCCGTCCGCGTCCACAAGGAGATCCGCGCGGACCTGGCCCGCGCGACGCCCGTGTGGCCGCTGGGGCTGCCGCGCTGGGGCGACCGCCACCTCGCCCTGGGTTTGCAGACGGCTGACGTCACATACGTTGGCGTATGGCGACGCGACGGGGCGAAACCCGTACGGCTGGACCTGCCGCACCTGGCGGGCCGCGCGGTCGAGATCGACGTGATCTACCCGCGGCACCTGCCGGACTGGGCTCGCGACTGGCAGCCCGGCACCGGCGTGTTGACGCTCACCCCTTGCTGCGACGAGCCCCACTCCGCCCGGATCCTCCGCATCCGCACCGCCTCATGAAAGAGACCACCATGAAGACCACCTGGACGGCCGCCGCCGCCGCGACGGCGCTCGCGCTCGGCCTCGCCGCGTGCAGCGACCCCTCCGTCGAGACCTCCACCGCCGCGCCCGCCACCGCCGCGGCCTGGCCCGACCCGGCCACCAAGCTCGACGGCGTCAAGCTGACGATCTGGGCCGCCCAGAACAGCAACACCGTGCCCAAGGCGGTCATCGCCGGGTTCCAGCAGGCGACGGGCGCGACGGTCGAGGTCGTGACGATCCCGGACCCGTACGAGCAGGGCATCCAGACCAAGGTCGCCACCGGCGACAAGCCCGACCTGGCGTTCTGGCAGCCGACCGCGTCCATGCTGACCGCGATCAACGCCAAGGCCAACCTCCAGCCGCTGAACGACGCGCCGTGGCTGGCGCAGCTGTCGCCGGATCTGAAGGACATCACCGGCATCCTGGACGGCGCCCGGTACGCGGCCCTCATCACGAGCCCAGCGGTCGAGGGCGTCTACTACAACAAGGAGGTCTTCGCCGCCAACAAGATCACCAGCCCGCCGAAGAACTTCGACGAGATGGTGAAGCTGGGACGCACGCTGAAGGCCAAGGGGGTCACGCCGTTCTTCGAGATGGCCGGCGACAAGTGGGCGACCCAGTGGTGGGTGCAGGTCCAGCTCGCGGACGCGGCCAAGGACGGCCTGTGGGAGCGGATCAACACGGGCAAGGAGACGTTCAACGGCCCGGCCGTCGTGGGGGCGATCAAGACGTACAAGTCGCTGATCGACGAGGGGCTGTTCAACTCCGACATCAAGACCGCGAAGTTCGAGGACCAGGGCGCGGCGCTGCTGTCCGGCAAGGCGGCCATGGTCGTGCAGGTGAACTCGTTCTTCGGGCAGCTGCAGGCCTCGGCCGACACCGCCACGCTGAACAAGAAGATCGGCTTCTTCCCGATCTCGCCGTCGGGGAACGTCGGCACGTTCATCCCCGACCAGTCGAACGCGCTGGTGGCGTTCAAGACCGGGGACGCCAAGCGCGAGGCCGCGGCGCGGCAGCTGCTGGCGTACTGGATGGGGCCCGGCTACAAGGACTTCGTCGCCGACCGCAACACCGTCTCCCTGGAGCCGTCGGTGCCCAGCCCGGCGGGCGTGCCGCAGGCGCTGCTGGACGTGCACGCCGCGCTGCCCACCGCGGTCGGGTCGATGCAGGCGCTGGCGGTGGCCAACCCGGACCTGTACCTGAACCTGGCCGACATGATCACCGGGACCATGACGCCGGAGAAGGTCGCCTCGGCCACCCAGGATCAGTTCGCCCAGCTCGCCAAGGCCGCCGGGGCGAGCGGTTTCTGACGTGCTGATCACCACCTCGCGGCAGGCCGCCTCCCGCACCCCGACCGCGACCCGCGGGCGCCCGGTCGTCGGGAGGCGGACGCACCCCATGTGGTTCATGGCTCCGGCGTTCGCCATCCTGCTGGTGTTCTTCTTCCTGCCGACGCTGTTCAACTTCGTCTACGCCTTCACCGACTGGTCGGGCTTCAAGAGCGCGATCCGGCCCGTCGGGCTGGACAACTTCACCGACCTGGCCTCCAACGGCACGCTGTTCCGGTCGCTGCGGGTCACGGTGGTGTACGCGGTGCTGGTGGCGCTCTTCCAGAACGCGTTCGGCTTCGGCCTGGCCGTGCTGCTCGAACGCGACACCTGGCTCAACCGGGTGGCCAGGGTGTTCTTCCTCATCCCGGTGCTGATGTCGGCCCTCGCCGTCGGCTACATCTTCCAGGCCCTGCTCAAGCCGACGGGCGGCCTGAACCGGCTGCTCGGGATCGACTACGCCTGGCTGGGCGACACCACCTGGACGGTCGTGGTCGTCGCGCTGATCCACGCGTGGAAGTGGATGGGGCTGTCGATGCTCATCTACCTGGCGGGACTGAAGACCGTCCCGGAGGACATCGTGGAGGCCGCCCACATCGACGGGGCGTCGCGGTGGCGTACGTTCTGGGCGGTCCGCTTCCCGCTGCTGGCGCCCGCGATCACGTTCAACGTCGCCACGGCGCTGCTGGGCTCGATGAACGGCTTCGACATCGCCCAGGCCACCACCGGCGGGGGGGGGGGGGGGCGGGCCGGGGGCCCGTCTGGATAGATCTAAATAACCACAA
>NZ_JBSFTC010000556.1:0-4081 GCF_053590415.1 Nonomuraea sp. NPDC003201 | reverse complement strand
CGACGCGCTGGCGCGGGCGCTGGCCTGGGGCGCCGCGGCGGTCCGCCTGCCCGGCAGCCGCATGCCCGGCCCCGCCGACATCGACCCCGTCGTCGTCGCCGTCCACCCGCCCGACCCGTCCCGCCCCCTCACCTCTCCCCTGGTCCCGCACAGCGGCTGATCAACTGCTCATCCCCCCGAAGGAGCAAGTCCATGGCCGACAGTTACACTCCCCCGGTCACCGGAACCGGTGTCAAGGCCACCATCCAGCGCATCGGCGGCCACCTGGCCGGCATGATCATGCCGAACATCGGCGCGTTCATCGCCTGGGGCCTCATCACCGCGCTGTTCATCCCGACCGGCTGGCTGCCCAACGAGACGCTGGCGAAGATGGTCGGCCCGATCATCTCGACCCTGCTGCCGATCCTCATCGCCTACACCGGCGGCCGGATGGTGCACGGGCAGCGCGGCGCGGTCGTGGGCGCGGTGGCGGTGATGGGCGTCGTGGTGGGCACGGACTCTCCGATGTTCCTCGGCGCCATGATCATCGGCCCGCTCACCGCCTTGATCCTGAAATATGTGGACAAGTTCACGGAGCAGCGGACCAAGGCCGGCTTCGAGATGCTCGTGGACAACTTCTCCGCCGGCATCGTGGGCGGCGCGATGGCCGTGGTCGGGATGTTCGGCATCGGCCCGATCGTCCAGACGGTCACCACGGCCGCGGGCAACGCGGTGAGCTGGCTCATCGGCCACAACCTGCTCCCCGTCGCCTCGGTGCTGATCGAGCCGGCCAAGGTCCTGTTCCTGAACAACGCCATCAACCACGGCGTGCTCGGCCCGCTCGGCGTCGCCCAGGCGGCGGAGACGGGCAAGTCGATCCTGTTCATGCTGGAGTCGAACCCGGGGCCCGGCCTCGGGCTGCTGCTGGCGTACCTGCTGTTCGGCCCGCGCGAGCTGCGCCCGAGCACGCCCGCCGCCATGATCATCCACTTCTTCGGCGGCATCCACGAGATCTACTTCCCGTACGTGCTCATGAAGCCCCGCCTCATCCTCGCGGTCATCGCGGGCGGCGCGGCCGGCGTGTTCACGTTCATGGTCACCGGGGCGGGCCTGGTCGCCACGCCGTCGCCGGGCAGCATCTTCGCCTACATCGCGGTCACGCCTAAGGGCGGTTGGCTCGGCTCCAGCCTGGGGATCCTCGTGGCCACGGGCGTGTCGTTCGCCGTCGCCGCGATCCTGCTCGGCTTCGGCCGGGGCGAGAAGAAGGACGAGTCCGCGGACTCGCAGGAAACCGTCACCGAACCCGCCACCAAGGAGGCCTGAGCCATGGCCGGCATCGACAGCAAGGACATCCACAAGATCATCGTGGCCTGCGACGCGGGCATGGGCAGCAGCGTGATGCTCGCCTCCACGCTGCGCAAGCAGCTCAAGGACACCGGCGTCAGCGTCGAGCACACCCCCGTCAACTCCATCCCCGACGACGCCGACGTGGTCCTGTGCCACGCCGGGCTGGCCGCCCGCGCCAGGGCCGCCGCCCCCGGGAAGGTCCTGGTCTCGTTCCAGATCTTCCTCGGCGACCCGGCGGTGACCCGGCTGGTCAACACCATCAAGAACGGCGGCACGGTCGATGCGTGACGGCCTGCTCGACCCGCGGGCCGTGCTGCTGCACGAGAGCGCCCCCGACCGCGCCGCGGCCATCCGCCGGTGCGGGCGGGCGCTGGTCGAGGTGGGGGCGGTCGCGGAGCCGTACGTCGAGGCGATGCTCGAACGGGAGCGGACGATCTCCACGTACGTCGGCGAGGGCGTGGCCATCCCCCACGGGACCAACGCCTCCAAGGAGGACGTCAAGCGCGACGCCATCTGCGTGGTGCGCTTCCCCGGCGGCATCGACTGGGACGGCGAGCAGGTCACGCTCTGCGTCGGCATCGCGGCCAAGGACGGCGGGCACGTGCCGCTGCTGGCGGCGCTGGCCGAGATCCTGCTCGACCCCGACCGCGCCAGGACGCTGCGCGAGGCCACCGAAGTCTCACAAGTGATGAAGGAGCTCACAGCGTGAAAGTCGCCAGATTCCATGCTCCCGGCGACATCCGGATCGAGGACGCGCCGGAGCCCGTCGCCGGGCCCGGCGAGCTGAAGATCCGCGTACGGAACTGCTCGACGTGCGGCACGGACGCCAAGATCCTCAAGTTCGGGCACCACCACATCAGGCCGCCGCGCGTGATGGGCCACGAGATCGCCGGCGAGGTCGTGGACACGGGCGAGCGGGTGCAGGTGATCGCCGCGATCCCGTGCGGCGCCTGCCCGGAGTGCCTGCGCGGCCGCCTGACCGTCTGCCCGAACCAGGAGTCGATGGGCTACCACTACGACGGCGGCTTCGCCGAGTACATGGTGATCCCGGCCAAGGTGCTGGCCGTGAACGGCGTCAACGCCATCCCGCCGGGCGTCGGCTTCGCCGAGGCGTCGGTGGCCGAGCCCCACGCCTGCGTGCTCAACGGGCAGTCGCTGGCGCGCGTGGGGGCGGGCGACGACGTGGTGGTGATGGGCGCGGGCCCGATCGGCTGCCTGCACCTACGCCTCGCGCGGGCCCGCGGCGCCGCCCGCGTCTTCCTCGTGGACGTCAACCCGCAGCGCCTGGCGATGGCCGCCGAGCTGGTACGCCCGGACGCGGCGATCGACGCGGACCCGGTCGAGCAGGTGTTCAAGCTGACCGGCGGGCGCGGCGCCGACGTGGTGATCACGGCGGCGGCCTCGGGTGCGGCGCAGGAGCAGGCGGTACGGATGGCGGCCCGGCAGGGGCGCATCAGCTTCTTCGGCGGCCTGCCCAAGGACGACCCGCTCGTCACCCTGGACTCCAACCTCGTGCACTACCGCGAGCTGACCATCGTCGGCGCGAACGGCTCCAGCCCGGCCCACAACGCCGAGGCGCTGCGGCTCGTAGCCTCGGGGGACGTGGTGGTGTCCGACCTCATCACCCACCGGTTGCCGCTGCCCCGGGTGCTCGACGGGATCGACCTCGTCAGCAGGGGCGCGGCCATCAAGGTCACTATTGAGCCCTAGGAGGTTCGGGATGGCACAGCGAACGGTGATCGTGGCCTCTGCCAGCGGCCTGCACGCCCGGCCCGCCAAGCTGTTCGTGCAGGCGGCGGCGCGGCTGGGGGTGCCGGTGACGGTGCGGCTCGGGGAGAAGGCGGTCCCGGCGAAGAGCATGCTCGGCGTGCTGTCGCTGGGGGCCGTGCGCGGCACGGAGGTGACGCTGGAGGCGGACGGGCCGGGGGCGGACGAGGCGCTGGACTCGCTGGCGGCGCTGCTCTCGCGCGACCTCGACGCGGAAGAGGCCCTCGATGCCTGACCGGCCCGCCTTCTCCGGTTCGGGCGGGCTGCTGACCGGCCTCGGGGTCAGCCAGGGGCGGGCGGCGGGGCCGACGATGCGGATGGCCGCCCCTCCGACGCTGCCCCCGCCGCGCCCGGTCACCGACCCCGCCGCCGAGTCGGCCGCCGTCGCCGGGGCCCTGGAGGCGGTCGCCGCCGACCTCACCCGGCGCGCCGCCGGCGCCTCAGGGGAGGCGGCGGACATCCTCGAGGCGCTGGCCATGATCGCCGACGACCCGATGCTGCTGGAGGACGCCCAGGGCCGGGCCCAGGAGGGCATGGACGCCGCCCACGCGCTGGACGCGGCCTTCGCGCAGCACCGGGACACGCTGGCCGCGCTCGGCGGCTACCTGGCCGAGCGGGCCGCCGACCTCGACGACCTCAGGCACCGGGCCGTGGCGTTCGCGCTCGGCCTCCCCATGCCGGGGCTCCCCTCCCCCGGCCACCCGTACGTGCTGGTGGCCGAGGACCTCTCCCCCGCCGACACCGCGGGCCTGGGCCCGGACGTGCTGGCGCTGGTGACCGAGCGGGGCGGGCCGACGAGCCACACCGCGATCCTGGCCCGCGGCCGGGGCCTGCCCGCCGTGGTGGCCTGCAAGGGGATCATGGACGTCCCGGACAGCACCGTGGTCGGCGTGGACGGCCGCACCGGCGAGCTCGCCGTCGGCCTCACCGAGCGGGAGGCGACCGAGGTCCAGGAGGCCGACCGCGCGGAGCGGGCCAGGCTGGCGGC
>NZ_JBSFTC010000555.1:0-4140 GCF_053590415.1 Nonomuraea sp. NPDC003201 | reverse complement strand
CGCCGGGCCCGCCGCCGCGCCCTCCTGGCCCGGCTGACCCCGCGCCCGGTGCGGTTCTACCGCCAGGGCGGCCTGATCGCCCGCCGCCAGCGCGCCCAGAACATCGTGGTCGCGCTGGGCTTCCTGTTCGTCCAGGCCATCGTGTGGCTGGTGTGGGGCTCGCTCCCGCTCAGCCTCGCCGTCCTGGTCTTCTCGCTGCTGCTGGTGCCCGTTGTCGTGACCCTCGCTTTCGACCGGAGGATCTGAATGTCGCTCGTATTGCTGCCCGCCGTGGACGTCGTCGACGGCCAGGCCGTACGCCTGGTGCAGGGCGAGGCCGGGACCGAGACCGGCTACGGCGAGCCGCTGGCCGCCGCGCTGGCCTGGCAGGAGGCGGGCGCCGAGTGGATCCATCTGGTCGACCTCGACGCCGCGTTCGGCCGGGGGAGCAACCGGGAGCTGCTCGCCGACGTCATCGGCCGGCTCGACGTGAACGTGGAGCTGTCCGGCGGCATCCGCGACGACGACTCCCTGGCCGCCGCGCTGGCCACCGGCTGCCGCCGGGTCAACATCGGCACCGCCGCCCTGGAGAATCCCGAGTGGTGCCGGAAGGTCATCGCCGAGCACGGCGACAAGATCGCGGTCGGGCTCGACGTGCGCGGCACCACGCTGGCCGCCCGCGGCTGGACCGAGGACGCCGGTGACCTGTGGGAGGTCCTCGACCGCCTCGAGGCCGACGGCTGCCCCCGCTACGTCGTCACCGACGTGACCAAGGACGGCATGCTGAAGGGCCCCAACCTCGACCTCTACCGCCGGATCCTGGCCCGCACCGGCCGGCCGGTCGTGGCCAGCGGCGGCGTCTCCTCCATCGACGACCTGGTCGCGCTCGCGTCCCTCGTCCCCGACGGGCTGGAGGGCGCCATCGTGGGCAAGGCCCTCTACGCTCACGCGTTCACACTGGAAAACGCGCTAGCCGCAGTACGTGTGTAGCTCTTGCCGGGAGGGGGCGAGATGAGCGTCAGCATCTTTGGTATGGAAAGCACCGGTCGCAGGGTGTTTTCCGGCGGAATCTGGGAGGAGCGGTACGGCTATGCCCGTGCCGTCGTGGCGGGTGACCGGGTGATCGTGTCCGGCTGCACCGCCACGGTCGACGGAGAGGTGCGCCATGTCGGCGACGCCTACAGACAGAGCCTGACCGCGATGGACATCGCGCTGGAGGCCGTCCTGATGGGCGGTCTGACCAGCGAGGACGTGGTCATGGTCCGTTACTATGTGGTGGAGCAGCGCCACTTCGACCTCGTCGGGCAGGCCATCGGCGAGGTCTTCGGCAAGGTGCGCCCCGCCTGCACCGGAGTGAGGGTGGCCGGGCTGGTCGACCCGAGAATGCTGGTCGAGATCGAAATCGAGGCACACCGAGCATGACCGTAGCCGTAAGAGTCATCCCCTGTCTCGACGTGGACGCCGGCCGCGTGGTCAAGGGCATCAACTTCGAGAACCTCCGCGACGCGGGCGACCCGGTCGAGCTGGCCAGGCGCTATGACGAGGAGGGCGCCGACGAGCTGACCTTCCTCGACATCACCGCCTCGTCCGGCGAGCGGGAGACCATGCTCGACGTGGTGCGCAGGACCGCCGAGCAGGTGTTCATCCCGCTCACCGTCGGCGGCGGCGTGCGTTCGGTCGAGGACGTCAACCGCCTGCTGCGGGCCGGGGCCGACAAGGTGTCGCTCAACACGGCGGCCATCGCCCGGCCCGAGCTGCTCACGGAGGCGTCCCGGCGCTTCGGCGCCCAGTGCGTCGTGCTGTCCGTGGACGCCCGCCGCGCGCCCGGCACCCCCAGCGGGTTCGAGGTGACCACGCACGGCGGTCGCCGCGGCACCGGGATCGACGCGGTGGAGTGGGCGGCCCGCGGCGAGGAGCTCGGAGTGGGGGAGATCCTGCTCAACTCGATGGACGGTGACGGCACGCTCGACGGCTACGACCTGGAGATGCTGCGCGCGGTCCGCGCCGCGGTGCGGGTGCCGGTGATCGCCAGTGGCGGCGCCGGCCGGCTGGAGGACTTCCCTCCTGCGGTGGCGGCGGGCGCCGACGCCGTGCTCGCGGCGTCGGTGTTCCACTTCGGCACGCTCAAGATCTCCGAGGTCAAGGACACGCTCCGGATGGCGGGCCACCCGGTCCGCTAGCCCGCCGGGGCGGGTGTCAGCGCGTGCGGGCGGGTCGCGAGGCCCGCCTGCGCGCGTCCGTCAGAAGACCCGCAGGTGGTGGAACAGCTCGTACGCGACGTCCTTCGCGGCGAACGCCGCCGCCTCCGAGCGCTTGACCGCCAGGTACGCGCTGCGCCGCAGCGGCCCCAGCGCCTCCATGAGCACCTCGTCGGCCTCCAGCGCGTCCAGCGCCTCGTCCAGCGACGCCGGCAGGCGGGTGTACTGGCCGGGCCGGGTGTCCGGGTCCACGTCCACGGCGGGTCCCGGGTCCAGCTTGCGCCGGATGCCGTCCAGGCCGGCGTGGATGACGGCCCCGAGCGCCAGGTAGGGGTTGGCGGAGGAGTCGGAGGGCTTGAGCTCCAGGTTGGGCTCGCCGCTCTCGCCGAGCGGGGAGCACACGCGTACCGCGGCCTCGCGGTTGTCGGGCCCGTGGACGGCGTACGCGCTCGCCCACGTCCGGGGCGCCAGCCGCCGGAAGCTGTTGACGCTCCCGCACGTGAGCGCCGTCAGGCCGGGCAGGTGGGCCATCAGGCCGCCGATGAACCCGTCGCGCACCTCGCCGTCCTCGGCGAAGACGTTACGGTTGTCGCTCCACAGGGACAGGTGCAGGTGCGCGCCGTTGCCCGCCTGGTCGGCCAGCGGCTTGGGGGCCAGCGTGGCCCACATCTGCATGCGCATCGCCGTGCCGCGCACGGTCTCGCGGTAGAGGACGTGGTTGTCGGCGGCCCGCAGCGCGGGCGCGTGGCGCACGGACAGCTCCTGCTGGCCGGGCCCCAGCTCGGGATGGTAGTGCTCGACCCGCAGCCCCTGCGTCTCCAGCGCGTGGACGAGCTTGATCGTGTAGTCGTGGGCCGTGTCGAACCCGGCGTTGGCGTAGCACAGCGAGTCGTCGAGCGGGACCAGCCGGTCGGGGCCGCCGGCCGGGTCGGGCAGGCGGCGGCCGAGCGTGAACTCCGGCTCGAACGCCGCGACCAGCGTGTAGCCCTCGGTGGCGAGCTCGGCGATGGCCTCCTTGAGGAAGGTGCGCGCGCAGGCCCCCCACGGTGAGCCGTCCGGCAGGCACAGGTCGGACAGCATCGCCGCCGCGCCAGGCGCATGGGGCAACGGGACGTAGGTGGCGGGGTCGGGGACAATGCGTACCTCGCCCACCGGACCCATGTGCTCGACCTCCTGGAGCTGGTCGAGCATGTTCATCGCCATCATGGCCACCGTGTGCCCGATGCCCGTGCTGAGCCGTTCCGCCAACCTCGACCGGGACGCGGCCTTGCCCCGGATCACGCCACCGTGGTCGGCGTACAGAAAACGGATCAGCTCGATTCCCTCAAGCTCGGTTCGCTCGAGGATCCGCCGCGCGTTGGGATCGAGCTGATTGATCTTTGTGCCGCTCGGGCGATCTCTCATCCTGCCTGCGTAACACGATCCGGCAGCGCGGGGAAGCATCTGGCGCAGACAGAAGCCTCGCGTCAGGTCAGAACATTTGTGAAGAACACAGCCAATTGGTCTGCTCCGTGAAGGATTCCTTCAAACACTCCGTTGACCGCCGCCGCAGCCTGGGTCGGCTTGGTGAACAGGTAGAACACCACGAACGCGACAGCCACGTAGGTGATCACCTTCTTGACCTGCATGGGGGCCTCCTGCAGTCCATTCCCAGCCGTATATACCCGGATCTGGGCGATCATCGGGCATCTTGGTGAAGATGTACATGATCCTAACCGGGGGGCTTCCTTACTGAGCCAATGGTAAGCGCAGAAGGTCTGGCGTGAACCCCTTGTTCGCCGGGATTTCCGTGATAGGTCGTCCGGATCACTCAGACGCCGAGGGAGGCGTCGCGCAGTCGTTCGACGTCCTCCGGGGCGCCGGTCAGCTCCACCTTGGTGTGCCGCTGCCGCCCGAAGCAGAACATGAGCAGCTCGGCCGCCCGGCCGGTGACCTCGACCCGCGCGCCGCCGCGGGGGCCGCC
>NZ_JBSFTC010000554.1:0-4158 GCF_053590415.1 Nonomuraea sp. NPDC003201 | reverse complement strand
CTTCGCCGGGGGCAGGCCGACCTGGTAGGTCCTGTCGCCCTTGTTGGTGACCTCGAAGACCAGCTCCACGAACCGCTTGTCCTCGTCCCACTGCGCCCGTGCACACCGCCAGCCAGCCGGTCGGCGGCCCGGAGAAGCCGAGGCTCTGCACCTGGACGGCCTGGATGCCGTCGTCCAGCACGCCCGCGCTCAGCCGGGCCGCGCCCCGCGCCATCTCCAGGGCCCGGGCGTGCCAGGGCCGCTCCCCCTCCGGCGTGGCCGCCCTGGGCTTGCCCTGCGGGTCCAGCAGCAGGGACTCGCCGCCCGTGTGCTCGGCCAGGGCACGCAGGATGCCCGAGGTGCCCGACAGCAGCGCGGCCCGCGCCATGGCCTCCTGGGCGGCGACGACCCGCCGCTCACCGCGTACGCGCTCGTCGGCGTGCCACCGGGCGACGGCCTCGGTCACCGCGATGAACGGGGTCAGGATCTCCAGCACCGGCAGCCCCTGGAGATCGGCGGCGGCCAGCACCTCCTCCGGCACGGCCGTCACGGCCTCACCGAGCGCGAAGGCGAGCCCGGCGCAGCCCGCCCCCGACAGCCGCTCGACGTACGCCTGCAACCCGGCCGGGTCGTCCGGCAGGCCGAGTCCGATGGTCATCACCAGCTCGCCCCCGCGCAGCCACGGCACGGGGTCGGCCAGCTCGGACACGTGCGCCCAGCGGACCACGCGTGGCAGGCCGGCGCGCCCGGCCAGCAGCCGCATGCGCATGCCGGGCAGGGTCATGGCCTGGGCGACGGTCAACGCCATGGGTGTTCCTCAGGGCTGTGCATACCGCACTCTAATTCACCGCCGGTGGTGCGTTTCGTCCCGGCCCCCCTCCGGCTGACCTGCGCTTATCGTCGTCGCACCCCCTGAGACCCGGAGGATCCATGAATCGCGCCACCCGGGCGGCCGGCGCCGCCTTCGTCGGGACCACGATCGAGTGGTACGACTTCTACGTCTACGCCACGGCGGCCGCGCTGCTCTTCGACGACCTGTTCTTCCCCAACGCCTCCAGTCCCACGGTGGCGCTCATGGCGTCCTTCGCCACGTACGCGGTCGGCTTCTTCGCCAGGCCGCTCGGCGGCATCGTGTTCGGCCACTTCGGCGACCGGGTCGGCCGGAAGTCGGCGCTGGTGGTCACGCTGCTCATGATGGGCGGCGCGACGTTCGCCGTGGGCCTGCTGCCCACGTACACGTCGATCGGCACGCTCGCCCCCGTGCTCCTGGTGCTGCTCCGCTTCGTGCAGGGGCTGGCGGTCGGCGGCGAGTGGGGCGGGGCCGCGCTGATGGCGGTCGAGCACGCGCCCGCGGACAAGAAGACCTTCTACGGCGGTTTCGCCCAGCTCGGCAACCCGGCGGGCGCGCTGCTGGCCACGGGCGCGTTCAGCCTGATGACCCTGTTCGGCGACGACGCGCTGCACTCGTGGGGCTGGCGGGCGCCGTTCATCGTCTCGGCCGTGCTGGTGCTGGTGGGCCTGTTCATCCGGCTCCGCGTCGAGGAGTCGCCCGTCTTCGAGGAGACCGAAAAGACCGGGGTGCCGATCAAGGAGGTCTTCCGCACGTCGTGGCGGTCCGTCCTGTTCGGCATCGGGACGCTGCCGGTGGCCATCGGCGGCTACTACATCCTCACCACGTTCCTGCTGTCGTACGCCACGGGCCCGTCGGTCGGCGAGACCGAGCAGCTCATCCTGAACGGCCTGAGCTTCGCCGCGTTCGTGGAGCTGATCGCCACGCTCGGCATCGCCTGGATGGGCGACAAGTTCGGCGGGCGCAAGGTCGCCATCTGGTTCCTGATCGCCACGGCGGTGCTGGCGGTGCCGCAGTTCGCGGTGCTCGGCACACACAGCACGTTCCTGATCTTCCTGATGCTCGGCGTGATGCGGCTGGCCACCTCGGGAACGTACGGGCCGATGGCGGCGATCCTGTCCGAGATGTTCCCGCCGCAGGTCCGCTACACGGGGATCTCGCTCGCCTACCAGGGCGCCGGCGCGATCTTCGGCGGCCTGTCGCCGCTGGCCGCCACCGCTCTCGTCGGCGCGTACGGCGGCGCCGCGTGGCCGGCCGTGGCGCTGCTGGTCGCCATGTGCGCACTCAGCGTGCTCTGCCTGGCCATGGCGCCCCGTCACCGCGACCACGTGCCGGCCGCCCCGATCACCACCGAATAGGAGAGTGCATTGTCCACCACCGTCATCACCGGCGGGAACGTCATCACCATGGATCCCTCGAACCCCTACGCGGGGGCCGTGGCCGTCCGCGACGGCCGGGTCCTGGCCGTGGGGCGCGAGGAGGACGTCCTCGCCCAGGCCGGTCCGGGGGCCGAGGTCGTGCGGGCGGGCGGGCGCAGCGTGCTGCCCGGCTTCATCGACCCGCACAACCACCTGCTGTCCACCGCGGAGACGCTGGTGGCGGTGGACGCGCGCTACCCGGCCGTGGGCAGCGCCGCCGACCTGGTCGCCGCCGTCGCCGCCGAGGCCGCCAGGACCCCGGCGGGCCAGTGGATCAGGGCGTACGGGATGGACGACGCGAAGTACCCCGGCGGGCGGCCGACCCGGCGGCAGCTCGACGAGGCCACCACCGAGCACCCGGTGATCGTCTACCACGTGTCCGGGCACCAGGCGGTGGTCAACTCGGCCGCGCTGTCCTGGCGCGGCATCGGCGACGACGTGGCCGACCCGGCGGGCGGCGCGTTCGTGCGCGACGAGGGCGGGCGGCTGACCGGCATGGTGCTGGACTCGGCGATGGAGCTGCTCCTGCCCGTGGCCGTGGACATCGGCTGCCACGGCCCGAACTTCCACGTCGACCTGCCCCTGGAGCAGCTGCGGTCGTGGCTGGAGCTGGCCGGGGAGACGTACCTGCGGGCCGGGGTGACGACCGTGTGCGACCCGCAGGTCTCGCGCCGCGAGCTGCTGGTCTACCGATCCGCATGGGAGGCGGGCACGCTGCCGGTGCGTACGGCGGTCATGCCGTTGTCGCACATGCTGGACGAGCTGTCCTCGATCGGCCTGGCGGGCCCGTTCGGCGACGACCGGCTGCGGTTCGGCGCGATGAAGTTCTACTGCGACGGCACGCTGCTGGGCGGCACGGCGATGTTCGACGAGCCGTACGGCGAGGGCTTCACCGGCTCGCTCTACCACCAGCCCGAGCAGCTCGTGGACCTCGTACGGCGGGCCGCGACGGCGGGCTGGCAGATCGGCATCCACACCCAGGGCGACCGGGCCATGGGCTACTCCCTCGAAGCGATCAAGGCCGCGGTGGCGGTGTCCGGCGACGACGCCCGGCCCAGGATCGAGCACTGCGGTCACCCGACGCCCGCCCAGGTCAGGGAGTTCGCCGCGCTCGGCGTGATCCCGGTCAACCAGCCCAACTTCCTGTACGACAGCGGCACCGACTTCGTGCGCCGGCTCGGCGAGCGGCGCGCGCACCGGCTGCAGCCGATCCGCGAGGAGCTGGACGCGGGGCTGCGCCCGGTGCTGTCCAGCGACTCGTTCGTCTCCTCGCTGCGGCCCATGGAGACGGTGGCGAACGCCGTGCGCCGCCGCACCAGGGAGGGCGGGCCGATCGGGGCGGAGCAGGCGATCACCCTGGAGGAGGCGCTGCGCGCGCACACGATCGACGCGGCGTACGCCCTGCGCATGGAGGACCGGATCGGCTCGCTCACGCCCGGCAAGCTCGCCGACGTGGTGGTCCTGGACGGCGACGTCCGGAGCCTGCCCGCGGACGCGCTGTCCGGCGTGGACGCGTGGCTGACCATGCTCGACGGGGACATCGCCTACCGCGCGGGGTAGCCCTCTGGCGGGCCGAATTATGGGGCGCGCCGGCTTATGGGGCGCCCCGCCGCCGGGCGCGGATACGATCGAGTGGTCCCGTTCGGAGGAGGAGGCGCGGTGCCGGGCACGGAGGAGCCGAAGGGCGGCGAGCCACAGGCCGCCGGGCCGGCCAAGGCGGTCACCTGGCTCATGCTGATCTACCGGGTGCCCACCGAGCCGACCAGGCTGCGGGCCGCGGTCTGGCGCAAATTGCGCAACCTCGGCGCCGTCTATCTGCAGAACTCCGCGGCCGCCGCGCCGCGCACGCCGCAGAGCGAGCGGGCCCTGCGGGCGCTGCGCAGCGAGATCGTCGAGTCGATGTCCGGCCAG
>NZ_JBSFTC010000553.1:0-4212 GCF_053590415.1 Nonomuraea sp. NPDC003201 | reverse complement strand
GCGTTGGCGGAGCCGCAGGCGTTGGCGGAGCCGCAGGCGTTGGCGGAGCCGCAGGCGTTGGCGGGGCCGCAGGCGTTGGCGGTGGGTGGGCCGGGCGCGGATGGCGGGTGGTGTGCCCAGGGGTTGGGGCGGGCGGGGATGTTTTGTCGGTGGCCGTCGCTACATTGCTCGCATGCATCGCCATACGCAATCGCAGCCATGACCGGCACCACCGACCTGACCCTCGACGAGGCGCGCCGGATCATCCTCCGTTCCCAGGGCATGATCGGCGCCGACGCGCGCAAGGGCGGGGCGCACGCGATGCTGCGCAGGCTGGGCGCCGTGCAGCTCGACACGATCTCGGTGCTCGCCCGCTCCCACGAGCTGGTGGCCTACGCCCGCCTGGGCGCGGTGGGACGGACCAACATCGAACGGGCCTACTGGCACAACCCCGCCCAGAGCTTCGAATACTGGTGCCACGCCGCCTGCATCCTGCCCGTCGAGCACTGGCCCCTCTACTCGTTCCGGCGCCGGGCGTACCGAAAGCGGCGCTACCGCTGGCACGAGGTCCCCGACGGGGTGGACAAGCTGCTCGAGCAGGTACGCGAGCAGGGCCCGCTGACGACCTCGGACGTCGGCGGGGCCAAGAACGGCGGCCCGTGGTGGGACTGGTCCGACTCCAAGATCGGCCTGGAGTGGCTGCTCGACATCGGTGAGCTGGTCTGCAGCCGCCGCGTCGGCTGGCGGCGCGTCTACGACCTGGCCGAGCGCGTGGTCCCCGCGGAGCTCCTGGCCGATGACCTCTCCGACGAGGAGTGCGTCGTACGCCTGGCTGCCGTGGCGGGCCGGTCCCTGGGCGTGGCCAACAGGACCGACCTCATCGACTTCCTGCGCCTGAAGGGCGAGTACGCCGCCATGCTCGACGCGGCCCTGCGCAGCGGCGCGGCGGGCCTGGTCCCCGTGACGGTCTCGGGCTGGCCGGGCAAGAAGGGCTCCCCCAACGCCTGGGCGGACCCGGCGGCGCTGGAGTCCGAGCCGCGCGGGCGTCACCGCACGACGCTGCTGTCGCCGTTCGACTCCCTCATCTGGCACCGCGGCCGCACCGAGCGCGTCTTCGGCTTCCAGTACACGCTCGAGCTGTACGTCCCCAAGCACAAGCGGGTCCACGGCTACTTCACGATGCCCGTGCTGGCGGGCGGCCGGCTGATCGGCCGCGTCGACCCGGCCCGTGAGGGCAGCACGCTGCTGATCCGGCAGCTCCACCTGGAGCCGGGCCTGTCGCCCGCCCGGTGGGCCGACGCCCTGGCGGACGCCCTGTGGTCTGCGGCGGAGTGGGTGGGCTGCGATTCCGTACGGGTCGAGCACGCCGATCCGCCCGAGCTCGTCCCGATCCTGAACGCCGCCGCCATCGCCCGATAGCACCCCAGCACGACGCCGCCAGGCGGGCGGGTGCGGATGGCGGGCGCGAGTGGGTGCCTGCCCCTGACCGCCCAGGTGGGAAACGGGGTGACACGGCCTCGCGGGCGGCGATGGCTGCCTCCCCCCTAGCTGCCTATCTCCAGGCCGCCCAGGTGGGGCGGGAGCAAGCCGGGCTCGCGGGCGGCGATGGCTGTGCCAATCCCTTGACCGCCCAGATGGGAACGGGGGCGGCACGGCCTCGCGGATCGCGGTGGCGGCCTGCCCCTGAGCCGTCCAGGTGAGAGCCGGGGTGAGGCTCCCCGCATGGACGGCTAGGTGATCTCCAGCATGCGTTCCCGCACCGCGTACACCACGGCCTCCATCCTCGAGTGCAGTTGCAGCTTGTCGAGGATGTTGCGTACGTGGTTCTTCACGGTGTTCTCGGAGATGAACAGCTGCTTGGCGATCTCGCGGTTGTTCATCCCCTTGGCCACCAGCCGCAGGACCTCCATCTCGCGATCGGTCAGGCGGGGGACGGGGAGCTGGGGAGGGCGCTCGGACTCCTTGCGGCTCATGCTCTGGAATTCGCTGATGAGCTTGGCGGCCATCGCCGGGTTGATTAAGGACTGGCCCTCGTGCACGCCGCGCACCGCGGCCGGCACGTCGTTGATCTGGACGTCCTTGAGCAGATAACCGGTGGCGCCGGCCTTGATGGCCTCGAAGAGGTCTTCCTCCTCGTCGCTCACCGTCAGCATGATGACGCGCGTGCTCGGGACCGAGGCCTTGATGCCCTTCGTGGCCTCGATCCCGTCCTGCCGTGGCATACGCACGTCCATGAGCGCGATGTCGGGCATGAGGCGGTTGGCCAATTCGACCGCCTCCTGCCCGTCGCTCGCTTCGCCGACCACCTCGATGTCGGGCTCAGCGGCCAGAGCGAGAGCCAGGCTCCGCCGGATCAGCTCGTGATCGTCAACGATCAGCACGCGGATCGGCTCGGTCGCTGAGGTACGGACCTCGCCGGACTCGGTCACGAGGCCTCCTTGATCCGCCTCGCGACAGCCTTCGCTTCGCTTCGCTCGCTCATCTGAACCTGACTGAGCTCGCTCACGTCTCCTCCTCGTCGGGGGGCCAGAGCCGTTGAACCGCAATGATGGCATGGGAGCCGCGGTTCTCGGGTGGTCGAGAAGATCTTTTAGCGCGCGATCATGGCTCTACGAGCCGCAACACGCCGTAGTTGTAGCCGCGTCTGTTGTAGACCACGCACGGCTGGCCGCTCTCCTTGTCACGGAACAGGTAGAAGTCGTGCCCGACCAGCTCCATCTCGAGGAGGGCCTGGTCGATGGTCATGGGTTCCGCTTTGTGGAACTTCTCTCGGACGACGAGCGGCCCTTCGCCGTCCATCTCGATCGGGACGATGTCGTCGTAGCGCTGGTCGCGCTGAACCTGCTCGTCCTCTTCGGCCTCGGCGGGGGCGGTGGCCTCCCGCGGGGTCAGGTCCGCGACGTCGGGGAGTGCCGCGGTGATCTCCGCCACAGAGGGCGGGCAGTGGTTGCCGTGGTGGACCTTGCGCCGGTCGGCCAGCCGCCTGAGGCGGCCTTCCAGCTTGTCGAGGGCCATGTCGAGGGCTGCGAATCGGTCGTCGGCCGAGGCTTCGGCGCGGATGGCCGGTCCTCGAGAGTGAATGGTGAGCTCGACGCGCTCGCGCTGGTCAGCGAGGCGCGGATTGCGTTCTTTCGACACCTCCACATCGACTCGGATGAGTTTGTTATCCAGACGTTCGATCCTGGCCAGCTTGGTCGTCACTTGGTCACGGAACCGATCACTCACACCTGTGTGCCGGCCCTTGACGATGATGTCCATGCAACAGCCCCCCTTCGGTCTAGCGACTGAGCAAGAGCGCCCGACGACGTGCCTGTCGGACGGGGTCTGCTGTCTGCCTTTCTGTCACCGTTACCCTCTTCCGACTCTGCGTCACCGGGAACTCGGTTGGCACCCGCCCGGCCGACCTGGTCTTCGACCCCACATCCGCCTGCTGAGGGTTTCGCAGCTCTGTTGCCACTACTGCCCTTCTCTTCTGGCGAGGGACATCTGGACCCTCGGGAAGGCAGGACTTACCCCTAAGCCGCACCGTGATCGGTCGACAAAGAGTCGCCTTACGTGGACCGTTTTGCCTGCGGCTGGCATCGGCTAGCAGAGTCGGGGACCCCGACCCTGCGCAACCACGGACCCGAACGGGTGCCATGTCAGAACGCTATCCGCATCCTGCGCGAATGTCAGCCGGAGGATCGGCCAAGGGATCACGTACCGTGATTTTCCCGGGGTCCTCATGCTCTCCCAAATGCCCTATTCAACCGATCGGCAACCCTTATGAGGATGGAGCTCCCGCCCACTGATCAGCCCTGCCGCACCCTTGGGGGAAGTGACATGTGGCCTTGTGGTGAGGATAGCGATGTGGATCTTTCTTTACGCACCGTAACCGTAATCCTTTTCAAGATCTTCGGCGTGTCGCGGCCACGGTCGCGGCCAGCGGCACTCGCACCCCCGCCGAGCTCAGCGCCCTGGCGGCCTCCACGAGGGTGGCCCCGGTCGTGACGATGTCGTCCAGGAGCACCGCACAGGCCGCTGGAGGGCCTTTCGCGGCCCGCCGCACCTGGAGTGACCCCGCGAGGTTGGAGCTCCTCTCGGCGGAACTCAGCCCCGCCTGGTCGGCCACCCGCCGCGCCTGAACCAGCGCCGGCCAGGCCTCGGCCCGCAGGCCCCACGCCCGCAGCCGGCCCGCGGCCAGCACCGCCAGCCGCCCGACCGGGTCGTGGCCCCGGTGCCGGCGCGTCCGCC
>NZ_JBSFTC010000552.1:0-4218 GCF_053590415.1 Nonomuraea sp. NPDC003201 | reverse complement strand
GCCGGCCGGGAGGCGGTGCGGCAGGCGGCGGCCGGGCTGCCAGAGGAGCTGCTGGAGCGGGTCTCGGCGGCGTATGGGGGTGACATCGCCGCCGAGGAGGTGATCGTCACGCCGCTGCCGGCGGTGGGACAAGGGCCGGCGTTGCCGCCGCCGTACGCCTCGCCGGAGCAGCTCGTACGCGCGGTGAGCGCCCACGAGGTGGACCCGCACACGTACGAACGCCTGCTGGCCGGCCTGGTCGAGTGGTCGCGGCGGGCGCCCGATGCGCTGCGCGAGGCGTTACGTCCCTGGCTGGAGCCGTTCGATTCGATCTTCTTCGGTCACAACCGCGAGGACCCGGTCCATGCCGTGCGCCGGGCGTTCCTGGCGTTCGCCGCGCCCGGGGCCGCGGATGCGCTGCCCAAGGACGCCATCCGGCAGCCGCCGACCCTGGGCGGGTTCAAGCAGCTCTACTTCGGCCGCGCGGCCGAGCTCGCGCGCTCGTTCGAGGAGGGCGGCGGCTACCCGGTCCTGCTGGCCACGCCCACGGCGGGCAGCGGCCACGTCGATCCCGGGGTGCTGCTCGACCGCCTCGAGCTGCTGGAGGCCGCCGGGGTGCGGGCACTGCCCGGCGACCTGGTCCAGGCCTTGCTGCGGCTGCCCCGCGACCTCCCCGACGGGTGCGTGCGGCGGGCGCGGCGGTTGACCTCCGAGGCGGGCCGCGCGTGCGCCGCCTGGATGCGCGACGGCGGGGCCCCCGATCCGCGGGTGACGGTTCACCTGCGCACCGAGCGCAACGGCTACTACCTGTCGGGTATGCCCGCCCTGCGCCCCGTGCTGGACGTGCCGGACGATCTTCCCGAGGAGCTCCGCCCGCTCTACCGGCCGGAGACCGGCTACGCGTTCACGCTCGAGTGGTGGCCGCTCGCCATGCCCTCGCACCCGGAGATCGTGGCCGCGCACATGGTCTGGATGATGTCGATCTGCATCGACTCCAGCGAGGCGCAGACGCAGTCGCTGGTCGGCTTGGCCCACGCCGACGGGCCGCTCGGCAGCGCCGTGGCGCACGCGCTCGCCTGCGGCATGGGTCACGAGAACGCCACCGACCGCGCCGCGGCCACCGACGCCCTCCTGACGCTGGCCGCCCGCGGCCGGGTGCCGGCGCAGGCGCTGGCGGAGACGCTCACCAAGCTGATCGTCGAGGGGTTCCTCAAGCTCAACCGGGTGGTGTCGGTGCTCGACGACGCCACGCAGGCCGGCGCGCACGAGGCGGTGTGGGAGGTGGTCGTGCGGCTCCTGCCCGGGCTGCTGCCCCAGGAGGGCGAACGGCCCCGCGCGGGCGCGGCCGACCTGCTGGCGGCAGGGGCTCGGGCGGCCAGGATCGCCGGCGTGCGGGCCGAGCTGCCGGACGTGGCGGCGGTGGCGGCCCGCAAGGGGTCGAGCAGGCTGGTCCAGGAGGCGCGGCGGCTGCAGCACCTGATCGCCCTCCCTAAGAAATCTACTTTGTAAAGGCGCCGGGGCTGATGATCATCTTCGATCCCACACAGAACAGCCTTGTCGGCAAGGTCGAGAAGCTGCTGTCGCCTGCCACCGTCGTCGGGTGGCGGCGGCTGGAGCCCTGGGCGGTCGCGCGGGCGGAGCTGAGCGGCTCGCACGGCTCGGTGATCGTGAAGTGGATGCGGCCTCATGGGCCCGGTCCCGACCGTTCGGAGTCGTGGCGGCTGCGGAGCGAGGTGGCCGCCCTGGGATTCCTGTCCGAGGAACTCGGCGTGCGGCTGGCGCCGCGGGTGGTGGCCGCGGATCCGGCGGCGGGGCTGGTGGTGCTGGAGGATCTGGCGCCGCGGGTGCCGTTGGACGGCCTGCTGCGGGCGGACGGGGCGGTGGCGCACGGGGAGCGGCTGGCGGCGTTCGCCCGGGTGCGCGGTGAGCTCAACGCCGTGACCGCCGGCCGGGCGGAGGTCTATTACGCGCGCAGGGCGGCTCTGGGGGCGTTCGATCGGGTGGCGGACTGCGCGGGGAGGTTCGCCGGGTTCCGGGAGGAGGGGCGGTTGCAGGTCGCGGCCTTGGGGGTGGAGGTCGCCGGTGGTGCTGAGCGGGAGCTGGCGGTGGTGCTGGAGGAGCTGGGGGATCCGGGGCCTTTTCTGGCGTTGAGCAACGGGGACCCGGAGGCGAACAACGTTCTGGTGCGGGCGTCGGGGGCGCCGGACGCGCGGGTGATCGATTTCGAGTTCGCCGGGTTCACGCATGCGCTGCATGACGCGGTCTGCCTGTACGTTCCGGGTCCCGCGTGGCTGTCGGTAGACGGAGGGATGGGGGAGGCGTATCGGCGGGCTCTGGCCGTGGGGGTGCCGGAGGCGGAGGATGATCGGCGGTTCGGGTTCGGGCTGGCGGCGGCGTGCTTCTCGTACGTTTTGCTGCGGTTGCAGCGGTTGTCGCAGGTGGATGGGCGGGCGGCGGGTGATGACAGCCGGGTGCAGCTGGTGGCGACGGTGGAGGCGGCGGCCCGGGTGGCGGAGTCGTTCGGCGTGCTGCTGGGGCTGGCCGGGTGGGGGTGGCGGGTGGGCGAGGCGCTGCGGCGGCGGTGGCCGGACGCGGATGTGGACGTGGCGGAGTTACCGCCGTTCGCGCCGCGCCGCCGGTGAGAGGCCGTCCGTGGTGCACCGGTGGCTCGCACGGGGTGCGTGGTTGCGGTGGTGGCGCGTCGGGCCGCGTGGGCAAGGTGGCGCGAGTGGGTGCGGTTGCCCGGGTTTTATCGGCCTGCGGGGGTGCGCCCGTCGGTGGTCCGTCGTGCCGTGTGCGTGTGTTGCGGCAGGCGCGGGTGCGGCTGCCCGCGGCATGGCGGCGGCATGGCGGCGGCGCAGGTCGGCTGGTGCGGCGTCGCGGTAGCGCGGGTCGGCTGCTGCGGCGGTGCGGTGGGAGTGGGGGCGGGAGCGGGTCGTCTGAGGTGTAGTGGTCCCGGTGGGGACGGCCGTGCCCGGTATTGCCTGCGTGGCGTGGCAGGTCGTGCCGGAGGGGCCGTCCCTGGTGCGGGAGCGCAGACGGGGGTTGCGCTGCCGGTCGACGATGATCGCGGTGGTCAGCCCGTCCGGTGCGGGGTCAGGCGGTGATGTCGGCTTCGATGTGGGTGACTGCGGTGATGGCGCCGTAGGCGAGCAGGAAGACGGTGCAGTGGTCGCTGAAGCGGCGGTCGGTGGCGCGCCAGGCGGCGACGTGCTCGTCGGTGATGGCGTGCGGCGCCAGACCGGCGAGGATCGCGACCCGCGCCCCCGCCCGCTCGTCCGGTGTCAGGCCCGCCAGCGGCCGGTCGAGCCCGTCGCCGACCGGCAGGCGGCGGCCCCGGTGCTCGGCGATCACCTCGGCCGTCACGTCCGCGGCCTCAGGGGTGAGCAGGCCGGCGCCCTGGGCGGCGGTGGCGGTGAGGGCGGCGTACGCGGCGCCGATCGGGTGGTCGGCGGCCCACGGCGGGGGTGGCGCGGTGGGCAGGCCGTCCAGCAGGGGGAGCGTGGCGCCGGGGCGCAGGTCCTGGTCGAGCGGGCGCAGGACGGGGGCGCCGTCGAAGGGCGGTTCGTCGTCGGGGGACAGGGTGCCGGGGGTCAGCCCGGCGGGCAGCATGGCGGCCGCGACCCGGTCGACGAAGTGCGTGAACAGGAGCGTGCCGAGGAGTTCGGCGGCTTCGGGCCCGGCGCGGAACGGTGGCCGTTGCGGTTCCCGGGCGGCCACTCCGGTGGAGGCGGCCCAGTCCAGCAGGGCGGCGAGCCTGGCGTCGGCGGGCGGGTCGCCGCGTTCGATGGACTCGGCCAGGTGCGGCTCGCCCAGCAGGCGCAGCACCGACAGGAACGCCTGGACGTCGTAGTCGAGGTCGTTGGCCTGCGCCGCGCCCAGCGCCACGACGGCCTTCTCCAGCGCCGGGACGTCGCCGGCCAGCTGACTCTCGCGCATGAGCGACCAGCCCGCGGCCATGAGCTCGGGGGAGGGCGACATCATCATCACGGCCGGGCCGATGCTGCTGAACTCGGCGTTGACCTGCGCGTACACCTCGGCCACCACGCCGCGGGCGCGGTGCGGGAGGACGGGGGTGATGTGCCGTACCAGGGTCGATGACATGGGGCGATGCCTTTCTTCCGGATGAGGTGTCGAGCATCGCGGTCCGGGCGTGGTGGTGTCGTCGTCCTGGTGACGTCACCTCCCTATACTCCCCGGGGGGTATCGGGAGGTGCGGCTACGGCGGGTGGAGTACGG
>NZ_JBSFTC010000551.1:0-4261 GCF_053590415.1 Nonomuraea sp. NPDC003201 | reverse complement strand
CCGGCGCCCGCACGGGCGCGGGCCCACTCGGCGGGGTCCACATCGGGCGGCACCTGGCGGAAATCGTGCCCGAACGCGTCGTAGCGGCGGCGCGTCTCGGGATCGGAGAGCACGGAGTACGCCTCCGAGATCTCCTTGAACTTGTCCTCGGCGCCGGGATCCTTGTTGACATCAGGGTGATAGGCGCGCACGAGCTTGCGGTAGGCCCGCTGGATCTCGTCGGCGTCGGCGTTCCTGTCCACGCCGAGCACCTCGTAGTAGTCGCGCCGTGGGGCCATCACTCCACCTTCTTCGTGACGGCCACGATCGCCGGCCTGAGCTGCCGCTCGGCATCGCCGTAGCCGGGACGGAGCACCTCCACCACAGTGCCCGGGTCGGCATCGGCCCGCTCGACGGTGGCCACCGCCTCGTGGCGGGCGGGATCGAAGGGCACGCCCACCTCGTCGTGGCGGGGGTAGCCGAGCTTGGCCAGGAGGGCGACGGCCTGGTCACGCACGGCCCGTATCCCGTCGAGTACCGCGTCCGCGCCGCCGTCGCCCGCGTGGCTCAGCGCGAGCTCCAGGTTGTCCAGAATGGGCAGCCACTCGGCCGCCACCCTCGCCCGTTCCTCCGCCCTGATCCGCTCGGCGTCGCGGGCGATGCGCTTGCGCAGGTTGTCCAGGTCGGCGACGGCACGCAGCCAGCGGTCCTCCAGCTCCGCGAGCTTCGCGTCGGTCTCCGCGGGCGAGATGGCTTCCTCACCCTGCGCGCCGGCCTGGGCCTGGGGTGTGTGCTCGTTCATGTCACTCGGGCTCCGACGTCGTGAACTCGGCGTCGATCACGTCCTCCTCACCGCCGGGGACACCTTCCGTCCTGTCCTGCGGCGGCACGCTGGGCCCGCCGCCCGCGGCGGCTCCGAGGCTGTGATAGACCTGCTGCAGCTCGCCGCTGAGTGTGCGCAGCCGGTCGATCGGCGCCTCTTCCTTGATCGCCTGCCGGGCCTCCTCCACGAGCTGCTCGGCCCTCGCCTTCTCGTGCACGGGAACCGCGTCGCCCAGCTCCTCCAGCCGGCGCTCCACCTGGTACGCGACCGAGTCCAGCTCGTTGCGCGCGTCGATGGTCTCGCGGAGCCTGACGTCCTCCGTACGGTGCCGCTCGGCGTCGGCGACCATCCGCTCGATCTCCGACTTGTCCAGGTTGGAGCTCTCGCTGATGGTGATCCGCTGCTCGGCGCCGGTGTCCTTGTCCCGTGCCGAGACGTTGAGTATGCCGTTGGCGTCGATGTCGAAGGTGACCTCGATCTGCGGCACCCCCCGCGGCGCGGGCCGGATGTTCTCCAGCCGGAAGCGCCCGAGCACCCGGTTGTCGGCGGCGCGCTCACGCTCGCCCTGCAGGATGACGATGTCGACGGCGTTCTGGTTGTCCTCGGCCGTGCTGAAGACCTCGGTACGGCGCGCGGGAATGGTCGTGTTGCGCTCGATCACCTTGGTCATGAGCCCGCCGAGCGTCTCGACGCCCAGCGACAGAGGCGTGACGTCGAGCAGGACGACGTCCTGCACCTCGCCCTTGATGATCCCCGCCTGGACAGCCGCGCCGATCGCGACGACCTCGTCCGGGTTCACCGTCATGTTGGGCTCCTTGCCCTCGGTGAGCCGGCGCACGAGATTCTGCACGGCGGGCATCCGGGTCGCCCCGCCGACGAGGATCACTTCGTCGACGTCCGCGGGCCTGAGCTTCGCGTCCTCCATCGCCTGCTTGACGGGGGCGATGCAACGCTCGACCAGGTCGGCGGTGATCTGCTCGAACGTGGAGCGCATGAGCGTGGTGTTGAGGTGCTTCGGCCCCGAGGCGTCCGCCGTGATGAACGGCAGGCTGATCGTGGTCTGGGTGACCTCCGAGAGCTCCACCTTGGCCTTCTCGGCCGCCTCGAAGAGTCGCTGCAGGGCCTGCGGGTCGTTGCGCAGGTCGATGCCCTGGTCCCGCTGGAACTCGTCGGCCAGGTGGTCGACGATCCTGCGGTCGAAGTCGTCGCCGCCGAGGTGGCCGTCGCCGGAGGTGGCGCGGACCTCGACCACGCCTTCGCCGATGTCCAGGATGCTGACGTCGAAGGTGCCGCCGCCCAGGTCGAAGACCAGCACGGTCTCGTTCGTCTTCTTGTCCAGCCCGTACGCGAGCGCCGCCGCCGTCGGCTCGTTGATGATCCGCAGGACCTCGAGCCCCGCGATCCGCCCCGCGTCCTTGGTCGCGTGGCGCTGCGCGTCGTTGAAGTACGCCGGAACGGTGATGACCGCCTCGGTCACCTTCTCACCGAGGTATTTCGCCGCGTCGGCGGCCAGCTTCCGCAGGATGAGGCCGGAGACCTCCTCCGGCGCGTACTGCTTGTCGCCGACCTGGAAGCGCACGGCTCCCTGGGGTCCCTCGACCACGTCGAAGGAGACCGCGTGGATCTCGCTCTTGACCTCGTCGAAGCGGCGGCCGATGAATCGTTTCGAGGAATAGATCGTTCCCTTCGGGTTCAGTATGGCCTGGCGGCGGGCCATCTGGCCTACCAGCCGTTCGCCCTGATCGGTGAAGGCCACCACGGACGGCGTCGTCCGCGAGCCCTCCGCGTTGGGCAGCACCGTGGGATGGCCGTCTATTGTGGCGGCGATCACCGAGTTCGTGGTGCCGAGATCGATGCCGACTGCTTTCGCCATTACTCGCTCCCTCGTACTGCTATCCGCTCATCGCCCGGAGCAGCTCATGGGCCCTGGCCACGTGTTCCGAATCGACGAGAACCTCGTATTTGTCGGCCACGAGGGTGCTCTCGGAGACGAAGTCCCGCCGGCCGCGCTGCAGGGCGTGCGAGACCAGCCCGAAGATCGCTCCCGCGACCACGCCCCACACCAGCCCCCAGAGCACCAGAGTCAACGCGGCCGTGGGCGTGATCGAGAAAATCGCCAGGAACAGGCCGATGAGCAGCCCGAACCAGGCTCCGGAGGCCGCGCCCCATCCGGCCGCGCGCAGAAGGGTCATCCGCGCCAGAACCCGCTCCACCGAGCGCAGCCCGGCGCCGACGATCAACGTCCCCTGCACGGGGAATCCATGGTCGGCCAGGTAGTCGACGACTTTCTGCGCCTCCTCGTAGCTGCGGTAGCTCCCGATCGGTTCCCGGTTGGTGGTGGCGGGGCCTGACGACGCGACGGGCACGACTCCTCCTCTCCCCGCCTCAGGCGGAAACCTCGATGTGCTTGGGCTTGGCGGCCTCCGCCTTGGGCACGGTGATGGTCAGCACACCGTCGGACAGGTGAGCATCCACGCGGTCGGCGTCGACGTCTCCCGGGAGCGTCGTGCGCAGCTCGAACTGGCCGGTCCTGCGCATCTTGCGGTGCCGGCGCTGACGCTCCTGCTCCTCGATCTGCCCGGTGACGATCAGCTCGCGCTCGGACAGCTGGACGTCGATCTGGTCCTTGCGCGCTCCGGGGACATCGATCTCCACGACGTAGGAGTCTTCAGTCTCCGACACGTCCGCCATGGGCACCCAAGCCCCCATGCCGCCGTCGCCGGGAAGAGCGCCCAGAGCCTCGCCCAGAGCCGCGTTCATGAGCTGTCCCAGCCTGTCGTAGGTGTCTTCGATCTCGCGGGCGGGGTACATCTCGCCGCCCCTGCGACGTACTAGCAGCGCCATCTGGACCTCCTGGATGGGTTCCTGAACAGACCGAAAATGTAACGACCTACATTTCCGAACCTGGCCCAGGCGTCTCGCGGGCACATCCCCCAGCTGAGTAGTCGTCGCCGCGACTCCGTGCGACCCGTGCGCCGCGGCCGCCGCCGGGCGAGGCGTCCCTCGACTGCTCCGCCGCGAGCCGCGCGAGCTCGACCCGGGATCTGATGCTCAGCTTGCGGAAGACGTGCCTCAGGTGGAACGCGACCGTGTGCACACTGATGAACATCTGTTCGGCTATCTGCGGGTTGGTGCATCCGTCCGCCGCAAGCAACGAGATGGCGTGCTCGGTCTCGGTCAGGCTGTCCCAGCCGGAGACCGGGCGTTCGGCGTAGTTCCAGTGGCGGTGGCGTACCCCCATTCCGCGCAGTCTCTGGCGGATGCGCGCGGAGTCCCGCAGGGCGCCGATGTCGTGATAGAGGCCCAAGGCGCGGTCCAGGCTCTCGGCCGCCGCCACGCGCTGCCCGGCGGTGGAGAGCAGCATGCCGACTCCCACCTCAACCTCCTGACCTGGGCGAAGACGGGCGTCAAAGTCCCACAGTACGCCTCCCACGAGGCCAGAACCGCCGCGATCGAGGC
>NZ_JBSFTC010000550.1:0-4370 GCF_053590415.1 Nonomuraea sp. NPDC003201 | reverse complement strand
GAGCCGGAGGATCATGTCGGCGCTCGGGTTGGACTTGCCCGTCTCCACCAGGCTGCCACGGGACCCGGCCGGCCTTGATCCCACCACACGGGGTTGAGCACCAGAGACATGGCGGCTCCGTCCACGGCCGCCCCGGGCGGGCCGCCCGGGGCGGCGGCCCTCATTCCTTGACCACAATCTTGCTGATCACCACGAACCCGCCGAGCGCCCCCGCGGTGCCGGCGGCGGTCGTGGTGGTGAGGTTGACCACCAGGTCATAGGTGCCGGGGGAGAGCTGACCCCGCATCGGGACGGAGGCGGTGTATCTGCCCGAGCCAGGCGTGAAGGTCAGTTCGACAGGGGGTGAGGGGTGCCTGGTCTCACCGCCGCCCAGCAGGTCGGCGATGATCTCCACGTTCCAGCGGCCCGCCAGCCAGTCGATGAGCTCGCCGGCGACCTCCCAGCTCACGTCCACGGTCCAGCCCTCGTTACGGTGCACGACGTTCGTGGGTTGCGCGCCGGGATCGACAACCTGGCCGTGGAGAACGCCGGCGAGTTGCTCGGCCGGTACTTTCATCACCTGGAATTCTCCGGTTGCCATTCCGCTCTCCTTTCCGGTGGGAACGTCGTCCCCGTGTGAAGGAGCAGAGCGGCAGCCGAGGCGGCGAAATACCTGTCCGTTCTGTCAATAAATGCCGGGCATTGGGCAGACTCCGGCGATCATGATCAGGTCGCCGGGGCCCGCCGTGACGACGCTCTCGCCGTTGAGGGACACACGGGCCGCGACCGCGGACGACAGGTAGCCGTTGACGCCCTTCACCACCAGATCGCCCAGCCCGCCGCCGGTCAGCCGCAGCACGGCCGCGCCGCCGTCCGCGGCGGCGATCTCGACGGTCCCGTACGGCGTCCGGACCCCGATCGGGCCCCGGTTTCCGGCCTGGACGAGCACGATCAGGTAGTGGACGTCCCGGTCCGGATGGCTGCGCAGGAAGGCGTCGGCGGCGCCGTACAGGACGAGGGAGCCGTCTTCGTCGGCGGCTGGCGCGGACGGCGTGAGCAGGGCGCACGGCGCGAGATCCTCGTCCAGCGCGGGGACGGGCCCGTCAACCAGCACCCGGCCGCCGGCGGCGGCGTAGTCGGCGAGCAGCCGCTGCACGCTCCGGTGCATGAACGGGCCGCCGGGCACGGTCACGGACCGGTACGCGCCCAGCTCCCCGGCCGTCGTGTCCTCCAGGTCGACCAGCGCGTAGTCCAGGCCGCGCTCGCGCATCCGCTCGTGGAAGGCCCGCAGCGGCCGTCCGCAACCCGGTCCGTCGGCACCCGAAAGTGCCGCGATCCCGGCGTACGGCAGGTAGAGGCCGAACGCGTCGCGCGCCGTGCCCGCGCACTCCAGGAACTCCGCCCCGTGCACGGCGAAGAAGTCCGCCAGCGCCCGCACCACCGGCGCCTTGCCGGTGGGCGAGCCGTCGGCGTCGATCGGCGCGCAGTCCGGGTACGGCCCCTCGTGCGCCGCGTCGAGCTCCGGCGCCCAGCCCGAGGTGGAGACCCCGGTGTAGACGTTGAACCCGGTCGCGCCCGCCGCCATGGCCAGCAGCGACTGGTGGAAGCTGGTCGCGCCGTCGATGTAGGCGGGGTCGTAGAGGCGGGAGAAGCCCCAGTTCTCCTCCAGGTTCGGGCCGGGGGCGAGCTTGGCGGCGATCACGTAGCGGGCCTGGGCGTCGCGCTCGGCCGACACCACGCCCATCCAGTTGGTGAAGCCGTACGAGATGCCGCCCCACAGCCGCGGCCTGACCCTGGCCAGCCAGTCGTCCAGCTCGGGGACGGTCGGCGGGTTCAGGTTCACGAAGACGGGCAGGCCGGAGCCGACGGCCTGGGCCCAGACGCGGTAGACCTCGGCCAGGTACTCGGCGTGGAAGCGGCCCCAGTCGGCCCGCGCGAGCAGCCCACCGGCCCTGGGCGGCGGCTCGACCTCGGCCCAGTCCGCGTGCGCCGTCGCGTGCGCCGCGTTGTACGCCTCCGGCGTCCCGTACCAGGACCGCAGCCGGTCCCGGTAGAACGCCAGCCCGGACGGGCTGTAGTCGTAGGCGGTCAGCGGCAGCGCCCCGCTGGTGTAGATGCCCTCGTTCGCGATCTGCAGCGCGATCACCGGAGCCGCGCCGGCCAGCACCTCCTTGCCCACGGCCGACAGCCACTGCGTGGCCCTGGTCAGGAACGCGGCGCCGAGCGGCGCGGGCAGCGGCCGGGAGACGGAGCCGTCCGACCAGCGGGACGGCTTCCCCTCGGCGTCGAGCAGCGGCTCGATCGACGGGTCCGCGTCCGGGTCGACCCAGTCGGGCAGCCCGCCGTAGCCCACCTCGGCATGGATGAACGGGCCCGGCTTGGCGATCACCCGCAGCCCCAGCTCCGCGCAGAGCGCCAGGAAGCCGACGACGTTCCTGGCCGGGTGGGTGGCCCCGGTGAAGTCGGGGGCCAGGCCCGGCTCCGGCTGGTGGTGCCGCCAGGGCAGGTAGCAGGTGACCACCTCGATCCCGAGCTCGTCCCGCACGGCCCGCAGCCGGTCGGCCCAGACGGCCGGGTCGTCGCGGTAGTAGGGGTAGTCGGCGGTGACCAGCACCCGGCCGTCGATGAGCACTCTTGTCCTCCTCAGGCTTTGAGACCGGTGAACGCGATGCCCTGCAGGATGCGGCGCTGGAAGACGATCAGCACGGCGATCACCGGCAGGACGGCGAGCGTGGCGCCGGCCATGATGTAGTACGCCCGCCCGCCGTCGGGGCTGGCGACGAGCTGCTGCAATGCCAGCGGCAGCGTGTACAGCTCGGGGTCGTTGGTGACGACCAGCGGCCAGACCAGGTCGTTCCAGTGGAACAGGAAGCTGGTGATGGTCACGACCGCCAGTACCGGCTTCGACAGCGGCAGCACGATCCGCCAGAAGATCTGCATGCGGCCCGCGCCGTCGATGAGCGCGGCCTCCTCCAGCTCGGCCGGGATCGACAGGAAGAACTGCCGCAGCAGGAAGATGTCCAGGACGGAGGCGATGTTCGGGACGATGAGGCCCCATCCGGAGTCGAACATGCCGAGCGCCTGCGTGACGTGGATGCGCGGCACCAGCAGCGTGATCGCGGGCACCATCATGCCGCCCAGCATGATCACGAACAGCCTGTCGCGGCCCGGGAACGGGATCCGCGCGAACGCGTACGCGGCCAGCGCGTCCACCAGCAGCTTGGCCGGCACCAGGATCGCGCACACCCAGACGCTGTTGACGAACGCGTTCCCGAGCCCGCCGACGTCCAGCACGTAGTCGTAGTTGTCCAGCGTGGCCGCCCACTCGCCGGTCTTCTTGTCGAGCGGCAGCAGGTTGGGCACCTTGCTGTAGATGTCCTGCCCGTGCTTGACCGAGGTGGCCAGCATCCACAGGAACGGCACCACCGACACGGCCGCCAGCAGCACCAGCGCCACGTAAAAGGGGGCCTTCCTCATGCCGCCTCCTGCTTGACGAACCTGAACTGCAGCGCGGTCACGATCATGATGAAGACGAGCAGGATGAACGACATCGCGCAGGCCGCCCCCATGGCGTCGTAGCGGAAGGCGAACAGGTAGAGGTGGAGCACGTACGTCAGGCCCGACTGCTCGGGGCCGCCGGTGACGCTGCGCCCGTTGCCGGAGAAGATCACGTACACCAGGCCGAACACCTGCAGCGCCGCGATCACCCCCGTCACCAGCAGGTAGAACGTGGTGGGCCGGAGCATCGGGAAGGTCACCCGCCAGAACCGCTGCCAGGGGCCGGCCCCGTCGATGACCGCCGCCTCCGTGATCGCGCCGGGGATGCCCTTGAGGCCGGCGAGATAGATGATCATCGAGATGCCGCACTGCCAGGCCGCGATGAACGCCAGCGCCGGGATGACCAGCTCGGGGGTGTTGAGCCAGTTCTGCCCCGGGATGCCGAACAGGCCGAGCACCGCGTTGATCAGGCCGTACTGGGGGTCGTAGAGCCAGCGCCAGATCGCGCCGACCGCCGCCTCGGCCGTGACGACCGGCAGGAACAGCAGCAGCCTGAACAGGTTCGCGCCGCGCCGGATCGCGTTCAGCAGCAGCGCCTGCGCCAGCGCGGAGACCAGGGTCAGCGGGACCGCGATGAGGGTGTACTGCAGCGTGACGCCGACCGACTTCCAGAAGTGCGGGAATTTCACGTCGTCGAAGAGCAGGTCGGCGTAGTTCGCCAGGCCCACCCAGGCGGCGTCGGAGCGCAGGTTCCAGTCCGTGAAGCTGTAGTAGAGCGCCGACAGTGCCGGATAAAGCAGGAATATCAGGAAATAGGCAAGCGCGGGGGTGACCAGGAGCCAGCCGATGAGCCGGTCGCGGCGGCGGGCCGACGGCCGCCGCCGCGATCTGGT
>NZ_JBSFTC010000549.1:0-4394 GCF_053590415.1 Nonomuraea sp. NPDC003201 | reverse complement strand
GCCCACCTGGAGTGATGGGCGCCGGACGTCCACACCTTCTGGCCATCGACGACCCATTCGTCCCCGTCCCTGACGGCGCGGGTCGCGACGCGAAGACATGACCGCCGCAGTCGGCACTCAGACCAATCATCATCGTGTTGATCTTCTCATGGATGGAGGCGCGCTGTCGCATGCGATCGATCCCACGGGCCGCTCTTCCTGAAGGCGTCTAAAGCGGTCTGCATGCCGACGTCAGGGTGCTGAAAGAGCGTTGCAGGCGCTCTGCCCATCAATGGTGACGCAAGCCTTCGTCAGCCTTCGTCACCCAGGAGAACCCGATGAAGCGCACCATCAGAACGCTGCTCGCCGCCACCGCCACCGCCGGTGTCCTCGTCGTGGGCGTCCCCGCCCTCAGCGCCGCCGCGGACGCCTCGACCGCGTCCTCCGCCGGCGCGCTCGACGGCCTCAGGCAGGCCCAGCCCTTCCTGTTCACCTACACCTTCAACGGGCACCTCAAGGTCGCCGGCGGCAATTTCACCGTCGACCGCCGCGTCTACCTGGCCGTCAAGTACAACACCGGCCGGGTGGCGTTCTCCAGGTGGGAGATCGCCCGGCCGCATGCCGTCACCCCCGGCGGGGCCGTCTACGTGGAGACGACGATCGCCGCTCCCTGCGCCGGGAGCAAGAACGGGTACGCGCAGGCGTACGACGAGGCCACCCGGACCTGGTCCCCTCGCCTGCAGGTGACGATCTGCCAGCGGATCGACTGACACTTGTCGCTCTTTTCCGTGACATATCCATCACAATGGGTAACAATATTGCGGGGAAGCCACACGGGGAGAGCCGATGAAGGGATACGACGTCGAGGGACCGGCGCTGGAACTCGGGGCCCTGGTGCGCGAGGACGGCACCGCCGACCCCTCGGAACAGATCCGCATCTCTCTCGGCATGCTGAACCGGCACGGACTGGTCGCCGGCGCCACCGGAACGGGGAAGACCAAGACCCTCCAGCTCATGGCGGAGCAGCTCGCGGCCCAGGGAGTCCCGGTCTTCCTGGCCGACATCAAGGGGGACCTGTCGGGGCTCGCCTCACCGGGCACGACGTCCGAACGCGTCACCCGGCGGGCCGCCGAGGTGGGGCAGACGTGGCAGCCCATGGCCTGTCCGGCGGAGTTCTTCTCCCTGGGCGGTCTCGGGACCGGAATCCCGATCCGCGCCACCATGACCGCCTTCGGGCCGACCCTGCTCGCCAAGGTCCTCGGGCTCAACGAGACGCAGGAGTCGTCGCTCGGCCTGATCTTCTATTTCGCCGACAAGCACGGGCTGCCCCTGCTCGACCTCAAGGACCTGATCGCGGTCATCCGGTATCTGACCGACACCCCGGAGGCGCTGAGCGGGATCGGCGGGCTGTCGGCGGCGACGGCTGGCGTCATCCTCCGGTCGTTGACCAACTTCGAGGCGCAGGGGGCGGAGGCGTTCTTCGGCGAGCCGGAGTTCGACGTGCGCGACCTGCTCCGGGTGACCGGCGACGGCAGAGGCATGGTCTCCGTTCTGGAACTGCCCGCCGTGCAGGACCGGCCGCAGCTGTTCTCCACCTTCCTGATGTGGCTGCTCGCCGATCTCTTCCACGTGCTCCCCGAAGTGGGCGATGTCGACAAGCCGAAGCTCGTGTTCTTCTTCGACGAGGCGCACCTGCTGTTCGACGACGCGTCCAAGGCGTTCCTGCAGTCGATCACCCAGACCGTGCGGCTGATCCGGTCGAAGGGCGTCGGCGTCTTCTTCGTCACCCAGACACCGAACGACGTGCCGTCCGACGTGCTGGCCCAGCTCGGCGCGCGCGTGCAGCACGCCCTGCGCGCCTTCACCCCCCAGGACGCCAAGGGGCTCAAGGCCACCGTCTCGACCTTCCCCGCGTCCTCCTACGACCTGGAACGGCTGCTCACCGAGCTCGGCATCGGCGAGGCCGTGGTCACGGTCCTGTCGGAGACGGGCGCGCCGACCCCCGTGGCCTGGACGCGCCTGTGCGCGCCGCAGACGCTCATGGCGCCGTCGAGCCCGGACGTGGTCCAGGGCATCATCGCCTCTTCGCCGCTGCAGCAGAAGTACGGTACGGCGGTCGACCGCCAGTCCGCCTACGAGATCCTGTCCGCGAAGCTGGCCGAACAGCAGCAAGCCGGGGAACCCGCCGCCGAAACCCCACGTGAGCCGGCGCGGCCCAGGGAGCCGGAGCCGAAGCGGTCCACGCTGGAGAGCGTACTGGAGTCGAAGGAGTTCCGCTCCATGGCGCGGTCGGCGGCCTCCGCCCTCGGCCGGGAGATCACCAGATCCATCTTCGGCACCGCCCGCCGCGGACGGCGCTGACCTGGAGCACATCCGGCCAGGCCGGCGGCGAATCGGGCCCGGTGGTGACTCACAGTGATCGGCTTGGAGCGGAAAGCGGCTTTGCCCTCTTGACGGCGCGTGTAAGGTGCTCGAAGTCCCTGATCAGCATCCGCGACAAGGGTGATTCGCATGTCATACCCCTCCCACGATGGCTACGATCGCCGCCCGGCTCCGGCCCGGCCGAGGGTGAATCCCGCGCGAGTGTGGGGAGGCGGCGTGGCGGCCGCCGTGGTGGCCGCACTGATCGTGGTGGTCGGAGTCATGATCAGCAAGAGGCTGCTCGGCATCCGCGTCCTCACCCCCGACGGGGCGCCCGTCTACGGCAGCTCGGCGACCACGGGATACGCGATCTCGGCCGCCGCCCTGGCGCTCATCGCCACGCTGCTGCTCTACATCCTCATGCTGTCGACCCCGGAGCCGAACAGGTTCTTCAGCTGGATCGCCGGGCTCGGCACCGTCATCATCACGCTCCTTCCGTTCATGAACTCCGCGGCCCTCATCCCGCAGATCGCCACGGCCGTCATCAACCTGATCATCGGCGTCGCGATCGTCTCGCTGCTGGCGTCGATCGGGCGTACGGCCATCGAGGAGGTGCCGGATCAGGCCTCGTACCCGTACGAGGAGCCCCGCGGATACGAGCAGCCTCGCGGATATGAGCAGCCTCGCGGATACGAACAGCAGCGGGGATACGAGCAGCCCCGGCACGAGCGGTCGCGCGGATACGAGCAGCGCGGATACGAGCGCCGGGACCACAACCCGTACGACTGACCGCCCGGGCTTCGGGCCGGCGGCATCGCGTGCACTGCGATCTACGCGGTGGCACGGGTCCTTGCCCTTCTGATCGTTCTTCGCGGCACCCGGCCGCACCGGCGTGCCGACCTTGTGCGCGCTGGCCGAGTTGTTCCGGCCACGGTTTCGCGACCGTCAGCAGAAGGCCCTCGACCCGGGCGGTCCCGCTGATCCGTCATCGTCCAAGAAGTGATCAACCCGCCGGAGCTCCCATCAGGTGAGGGCCGGGTAGTCGGTGTAGCCGCGGTGGTCGCCGCCGAAGAAGGCGGCCGGGGCGGGGGTGTACCGGGCCGAGCGGCGCGGTCTCGCCCAGCGATCAGCCGTGCCGGGCGACCGGCGCGCGCTGCAGGTGACGCTGACCGACGCCGGTCATGAGGCGGCGACGGCGTTCCATGCCGAGGTCAGCGTGGAGCTCGACCGTCTCGTCGCACCGCTCGCGCCCGACGTCCGCGAGCGCTTCGGCGACACGATGGCCGAGATCATCGAGAAGTGCCGGGGGTCGGGCTGCGCCGATCACCGCTGACCTCCGCGGGCCCCCGGAGGCTCAGGAGGCGTTCGTCCGGAAGGAGGAGCGGTAGGACTGCGGCGTGACGCCGACGACGCGCTTGAACCGCTCCCGGAACGCGGTGGCCGAGCCGAACCCGGCCTGCGCGGCGATGCGTTCGACGCCGTGGTCGGTGTTCTCCAGCAGGAACTGCGCCCGTCGTACGCGTGCGCGCAGCAGCCACTGCAGCGGCGTGGTGCCGGTCTGCTCGCGGAAGCGGCGGCTGAAGGTCCGCTCGCTCATCCCGCCGCGCAGGGCCATCTCCGCCAATGTCACCTCCTGGGCGAGGTTGTCCTCGATCCACGACAGCACCGGCTCCAGCAGCGACCCCTGGGGCACCGGCGGCTGGGCGTGGACGATGAACTGCGCCTGCCCGCCCTCCCGTTCCAGGGGCATCACCGACAGCCGGGCCGAGTCCGCGGCGACCGCCGAGCCGAAGTCCCGCCGGATGATGTGCAGGCACAGGTCCAGGCCGGCGGCGGCCCCGGCCGAGGTGAGGATCTGGCCGTTGTCGACGTACAGGACGTCCGGCCGCACGTCCACCCGCGGGAACCGCTGGGCCAGCCGGTGCGCCGCCGCCCAGTGCGTGGTCGCGCTCAGCCCGTCCAGCAGCCCGGCCGCGGCAAGGGTGAACGCCCCCGCGCAGATGGAGGCGATCCGGGTGCCGGCGGCGGCCGCGGCGCGCATAGATCGGAAGAGC
>NZ_JBSFTC010000548.1:0-4454 GCF_053590415.1 Nonomuraea sp. NPDC003201 | reverse complement strand
GAGAGGCAGGCCGACCTCGTGCGGTCGCTGTCCGCGCTCGGCGTGCCGGTGACGTGGCTCGGCCCCGGCGACCCGCGGCCGGTTCCCGGCGTGCGCGCCTTCCCGGCCGCGCCGCTGCCCGGGCCGGTGGCCGACAGCAACGGCGCGGGCGACGCGTTCGTCTCCGGCTTCCTGTACGGCACGTTGCGCGGCCGGTCGCTGGAGGAGTGCGTACGCCTGGGCGCGGCAGCCGGGGCGCACGCGTGCACGGTCGCCGGCACGCACGAGTCCCCGATCACGGAGTCCGCGCTGCTGGCTACGTTTTCGCGGTAGACGACTGATCCAGCTCCCGCCAGGCCCGGCAGACGAACGGCGGGATGGACGTGATCAGGTAGAGGCTGGTGAACGCGTAGAGCGTGGTCCGCAGGCCGGTCAGCTCGGTGAGCGAGCCGGCCAGCAGCCCGCCGGCCGGCATGGCCGCGTACGCGGCGGCCGTCATGGTGCCGAGCGCCCGCGCTCTCATGGGGGCGGGGATGCGGCCGAACTGCAGGATGCCGAGGATCGGGTTGATCGCGCCGGCCGCGAACCCGGACACCGCGGCCGCGGCGAGCGCCACGGGGAACGGCGCGCCGAGCGCCAGGACCAGTACGCGCGGGACGCCGGCGATGAGGAAGCACACTCCGTAGGTCAGCCTCATGGGTAATCGTTCGCCGGCGGCCCCGTACACGATGGTCCCCACCACGGCGCCCGCCCCGAGCGCGCCGGTGAGCAGGCCGAACGCGCGGGGGTCGCCTGCCACGTCGCGGGCGTACAGGGCCAGCAGCACCTGGGTCACGCCCGTGTCGAGCATGTTGACGACCACGATCATGCTGGTGGCGCTCATCTGCAGGCGGTCGCGCCAGAGGAAGGCCAGGCCGTCGCGCAGGTCGCGGATGTAGCCGCCGGATTCGCGTTCGCCGTTCTCGATGCGCGGGACTCCGCCGGCGATGAGCGCCGCCGACAGGAGGAAGGTGACGCCGTCGACGATGAGGAGCGTGCTCGGTCCCGCCCAGAGGATCAGGATGCCGGCGAGCGGGGCGCCCACCATGGTCGCGCCGCGGCTGGCGCCGTCGTACGCCGCCGTCGCGTGCTCGATGCGGACGCGGCCGAGGGCCGACAGGTCGGGCAGCATGGCCTTGCGCGCGGTCTCCCCCGGCGTGGCGGCCAGCCACCGTACGAACAGCAGGAGCAGCAGGAGCGGATAGGACAGCCCGGTCGTCAGGAACAGCGCCGGAACCGCGAGGACGACGACCCCGCTCACCAGGTCGGACACCACGCTCGCCCCGCGGAACCCCAGCCAGTCCACCAGCGTGGCGCCGAACGCGGCGGAGATGACGATGGGGAACGTGGTGGCGAAGGCGGCCAGCCCCGTGAGCCCGGCGCTCCCCGTGGTCTCCAGGACGAACCAGGGGACGGCGAGCATGGAGAGCACGTTTCCGGTGACGGACAGAGCGTTGGCGGACAGCAAGGTGATGAATGGACGCCTCACGCGTAATGCCCCCGGCATCGTCTCCCGCCTCAGCGTTCCTCACGGTCGGCGTGCGGTCAAGGCAGGGTTCCGTGGCCCAGGCCGGTTGCCCGACGCGCGGCGGCGGGCTCAGCCCGGCCGGTGGGTGGACAGGCTGGCGTGGTGGTCGGCGCCCGCGGGGCCGTGCGGGTCGGTGTGGACGGTGGCGGCTCTCAGGCGCGGGAGTTCGTGGATGAGCCGGTGCTCGGCCTCCACCGCCACCGCGTGGGCGTCCACCACCGACATGTCATGATCTACCAGGATCTCCACCTCGGCGTGCAGGGCGTGGCCGATCCAGCGCAGGCGTACGGAGCCGACGCGGTGAACCCCGTCCACCGCGCCCAGGATGCTCTCGGCGCGGTCCACGAGGTCCGGGTCCACGGCGTCCATGAGCCGGTGGTAGATCTCGCGGGCGGCGTCCCGCAGCACGAAGCAGATGGCGAACGTGATCAGCAGCCCCACGATCGGGTCCGCCAGGGGGAAGCCGAGCGCGGCGCCGCCCGCGCCCAGGAGGACGGCCAGCGAGGTGAAGCCGTCGGTCCTGGCGTGCAGCCCGTCGGCCACCAGGGCGGCCGAGCCGATCTCCCGGCCCACCCTGATCCGGTAGCGGGCCACCCACTCGTTCCCCGCGAACCCCACCACCGCCGCCCCGGCCACCCATCCGACGGCCCGGAGGTCCTGGGGGTTCAGCAGCCGGGTGACGGCCTCGTATCCGGCCAGGGCCGCCGAGGCGGCGATCAGCAGGACGATGACGATGCCCGCGAGGTCCTCGGCCCTGCCGTACCCGTAGGTGAAGCGCCGGGTGGCGGCGCGGCGGCCGAGCGAGAACGCGATCGCCAGCGGGACTGCGGTGAGCGCGTCGGCCACGTTGTGCAGGGTGTCGCCGAGCAGCGCGACCGACCCGGAGGCCACGACGATCACCGCCTGAACGGCGGCGGTGACCATCAGGACGGCGAACGAGACGGCCAGCACGCGCATGCCGCGACTGCTGGTCTCCAGGGCGGCATCGGTCTTGTCGGCGCTGTCGTGGGTGTGGCCGCTGAGCGGATTGTGAGCCGCGACGGCGGCGAACCACCCGCGGCTCTTGCCGAGATGCCCGTGCCCGTGCCCGTGTCCGTGCCCGTGTTGCGTATGGCCCCTGTGGTCAGTCATGGCATTCCTCGCTTGCGCAATTCGACCCTTTTGACCAGGATATGTAGTCATGTACGCACGCGACAACGTCTCAGGTGCTGACCAGTCGCAAGAGCAACCCACTCCCGCCCAGGTGAACGCGGCGGTGGACGCCTTCCGCATGCTCAGCGACGGCACCCGGCTGAGGCTGATGTGGTTGTTGTCATCGGGCGAGAAGGATGTGAACTCGCTTGCCGAGGCCATCGGCGTGCCCCGCCCGTCCGTGTCGCAGCACCTCGCCAAGCTCCGGCTGGCGGGACTGGTGGACACCCGCAGGGACGGGCGTCGCGTGCTCTACACCGCACGCGACTCCCACGTACGGGCTCTCATAGCGGAGGCCCTGTTCCACGCCGGCCACGAGGTGTCCGGCCTGCCCCGCCACGACTAGCCGGTTGCCGCCCCGGGCCGGGCGCGGGCGGCCAGCTTGGCGACCACGTCCACGATGCGGGCGGCGCGCTCCAGCTCGGCGCGGTGGAACACCGGCCCGTCCGCCCTGGCGACCACCAGGTGCAGCCCCTGTGCCACCACCGGCAGCAGCATCAGGCGCAGTTCATTGGCGTCGAGGGTGGCGGCCCGTGGCGGGGGTTCCGGCAGGTTCAGCTCGAACTTCTCGGGGGCGGCCAGCGAGGCGTGCCGTACGGCGCCGTCGGCCAGGGCCACCGACCACTCCGCGCCGCACAACCCCGGCAGCGCGTCCACCAGCGCGGCGAATCCCCGGGCGGGCTGGGACACGACGTGCATGAGAAGGTCATAGTCCAGCGCCGAGCCCGGCACCTCCTTGGTCGCCCAGACGCCCTCCACCCGTACACCCGGCATGGCCGACAATCGATCGCGAGCCTCTGAGGCGGTCACCGGCCCAGGCCAGGAAACAGTGAAATCGTCCACGGCCCGTCCGGCCTCGCGTTCGAGCACGGTGACCTGCAGGATGTCCGCGCCCAGCGCTCCAAGAGACTTGGCGACCTGGCCAAGGCCGCCCGGCCGGTCCGGCAGCGACACCCTCAGTCGCAGCAGCATTGCCGCCCCCTTTCAGAGGCTCTCACAGTGCCGTGGAAAAGTTTCGAGCATGTTCCACGAATATGTCGCGCACGCTGCGGTTATATCCCAGCATGCAGCGTTAAGTCCGGAATGTCGATAAAGGGCTGTCGCCGGTTTCCGCAGGTCATGGTACGCCCCTCCCCCGCACCTCCGGCCACCCCAAACCGCCCACCGGACCGAGCTCTCACGCCCCGCACCTCCCACCCATCACCACCCCACGACACGCGATCTCACACCCTTGAATACGCCCTCACCACCGCACCGCACAAAGAGCGCCGACCCCCACCGCACAACACCTCCGCCGACGCGACGCCCGAAAGCCACCCACCGCGACGAGCGGCCAGGACGGGCCGCCGCGATGGCCGCCGCACGAGGGCGCCGAGCCCCACCGCGCCACATCCCGCCGACGCGGCGCTCGGAGGCCACCCGCCGAGAAGAGTCGCCGAGACGGGCGGCCGTGACGAGCCGCCATGATCTCCGCACGGTGAGTGGCCCCCGCCGCACCGCATCCCGCCGCCCCCCGGTCCGGGCGAGGACGCTCGGCAGGGGTGCCCCTGAGGCCCTTCGAGAGCGACGAGAGGGCGCTGACGTGGCGCCGCAGCGCGCTCGCCGGGGCGGGCTGACCGGCCGGGAGCGCGGAGCGGGCGGGAGCGGAACCGCCGGAGCGGGGGCGGGGGCGGGGGCGGGGCGCGACGAGGCGCGGCCGGGGGACCCCGTGCGCGGG
>NZ_JBSFTC010000547.1:0-4480 GCF_053590415.1 Nonomuraea sp. NPDC003201 | reverse complement strand
CTCCTTGTGCGGTGTTCTTTCGATGCCCCTACGATCGCCGACCGCTCTGATATGGGGCTGTCGCCGTCCTGACGCCGCCGCTGACATCCGGCGGGGAGTGGCCCGGGCCTCTTACGTTCGTTCAGCCTCCCTGCGCCGGCGTCGCTGAGACGCTCGGCTACAGCCCTCAAGCCGCCGGAAGTCTCGCGCCGCCGACGACCACACAAAGGCCTTCCCATACCAGCGAATACAGACCACTCAATTGCCAGTACGAAGGCCGTTCAGGCTCCGCAAGGGGTGTGGCGTCGAAGCCGGCGCGGGTCCCGGACGCCGAGGACCGCATGGCGCACGCCCGCCACGACCACCATGCGACGCACATCCGGCACGACTGCCGTACGACGCGGGCCCGGCGAAGACGGGACACAGGGCCAACGCCCCGGAACGGATCGACGACGACCCCGGGAACGCGGCATGAACAGGCCGAGAACGGCCGGTGACACAGCGTGTGGGAGGGGGTTCATGCGGCGCCCGGAAGGCGCCGATCCGTGAAGGGGCGGCTAGAAAGTGGCGGCGGCCAAGGCGAGCGCGGCGGCGGCCTCATGGCGGAGCACCATGATCAGGAGCGTGGCGACCAGCGTGGCTATGAGCAGCCAGCTGATCAGGATGATGACCGTCGAGCGGCGTGGCCGCCGCCTGCGGCCCGGTTGCCCCTTGGCCTTCGCCTCGCTGCGACGCACCCGCTCGTTGAACGACTCCAGTCGTGCGACGAGTCGCGGATCGTCGGCGACGAGGTGCTGCTCAATCTGGGCCAGCATCCGCTCCTCGTCCTGCGACCAGGCCATAGGCGCACCTCCCGAACGCAAGCTCTGCGACGTCTTTCTGCCCAACCCTGAAGATCATTAGCCCCCGCCTGACCAGGTAATTGCAACCTCTTTTCAGTTTGCGATCATGCTCGAACCCTTGTTCTAATCATGGCATGCGCTGGGACAACCTGCGCCTGGCCGGGCCCGGTCAGGACGATCCGGCCGTGCCGCTGTTCGCCCGCGGCGCGGTCACCCGCACCTTCGACACGCCCGAGTTCAGGGGGATGACCTTCTATGAGATCCGGGCCAGATCCATCATCAACCGGGTTCCGGGGGCCAGCCGGGTCCCGTTCGAGTACACGATCAACCCCTACCGCGGGTGCACGCATCGCTGTATTTACTGTTTTGCCCGAAAAACGCATGAATATCTAGATTTTGATGCCGGGGCGGACTTCGACTCGAAGATCGTCGTCAAGGTCAACGCCGCCGAGCTGGCCCGCAAGGAGCTGGCCTCGCCGCGCTGGGGCGGCCACCACGTGGCCATGGGCACCAACGTCGACTGCTACCAGCGCGCGGAGGGCCGCTACAAGCTGATGCGCGGCATCCTGGCCGCGTTGCGCGACGCCCGCAACCCGTTCTCGATCCTCACCAAGGGCACGCTGATCCTGCGGGACCTCGACCTGCTGACGGAGGCCGCGGACGTCGCGGACGTGAGCACCAGCGTGTCGGTCGGCTTCGTCGACCCGGAGGCGTGGCGCGCGGTGGAGCCGGGCACCCCCAACCCGCGCAGGCGCCTCGAGGTGTGCGCGACGCTCAACGACAACGGGATCGCGTGCGGTGTCCTGATGGCCCCGATCCTCCCGTTCCTCACCGACTCCCCCGCCCAGTTGGAGACCACCGTCAAGGAGATCGCCGCCTCCGGCGCCACCCACATCGCCCCCATCGTGCTCCACCTGCGGGCTGGGGCGCGGGAGTGGTGGCTGGGGTGGCTGTCGCGCGAGCATCCGCGCCTGGTGCCGCGCTATCTGGAGCTGTACGGGCGCGGCGCGTACGCGCCCAAGGCGTACCAGGAGCGGGTGACGGGCCTGGTCAAGGAGCTGGCCAAACGCCACGGCGTGGGCCGCGCCACCGCGGCCATGGCCCGCCGCCTCCCGCCCCGGCCCGCGCTGGTGGCGGACGAGCCGGAGCAGCTACGCCTGCTCTGAGCTCCTCACGACACCACCCCGGCCCTCGTCGCACCGATCCCGTACGCGATCGCGGGCGGGAGAGGAAGCGACGGCGTGTGCCGGTTCGGTCGGTGTGTAATTCGTAGCTCTCGCCGTCGTGTGGGGTGCGAGCTTCCTGTTCATCAAGGCCTCGCCGGACGGGCTGTCGCGGGCGTAGGTCATGATCGGGCGGCTCGCCCTTGGCGGGACCTTCCTGGCGGCGGTCATGCTCGCCACCCTCCGCCGGTGGCCGCGCGACGCGCGCACGTGGGGATCGCTGAATGGCTATTCAGGCCAGCGGCCGGCTGAAGGCCGATGTACCTTGACCAGACATCCGGATCCGCCGCAATCCGGGCGTTAGCCGACTGCGCGCTCGTAACCGAGCGTAAGCGGCGGCACCGCGACCGATAGGCGGGTGGCAACCGGCACGCGGCAGGTTTCCTTGGGGCATGCAGATCTCGTCCTGGACATGGAGGCCGCCAAGCCCGCCACACGAGGCCGGCCGGAACGTCGTTTCAGCACACCGGTGTGGTCGTCGCCCGGAGCACCACCGCCGCCTCCACCGTCACCTACGTCACGCCGGTCGTCGGCGTCGTCCTCGGCGAAACCATCCGCTGGAACGAACCCGCCGACGTCCGCAGCGCACCAGCCCCTGATCGGCGCACACGGCATCGCGGCCCAGGGTTTCCCCAGGCCGCCAGCGGTTTGCCACTGCCCGTTTACATGATCGTCACCGGCCCGGCCGACGCTGCTTGGTGCAGATCAAGGAGGCGCGAATGCGTTGGCTAAAGTCGCTCGTCGTGGCGATGCTCGTCCTGTCCACCGGCGCGGTCCCGGCGTCAGCGTCGGTGTCCGCCGCCCCGGACGGTGCGCTGACGCTCGCCGCGTCGACCGTGCGCCGTGGCGAGCCGATCAAGGCGTCCTACACCACGCCCCGCCCCGACCCGACCAACTGGCTCGGCCTCTACACCGACCCGGGCGACGGCCCGGTGGACGAGAAGTTCGTCGGTCCGTCGGTGCGCTGGACCTACATCGCCGGGCAGAGCGGTGCGGCCACCCTGCCGACCGACGGGCTGGAGCCGGGCAACTACATCGTCTTCGCTCTGGCACAGGACGGCTACCAGTGGCTCGCCGCGCCGGTGAAGGTCCGGATCACGAGCGACGCGCCGCTGCACTTCATCACCGACGCCTTCAAGCTGCGTAACGCCCGCGCCCTCACCCCGTACCAGGCGAGGGTGGGAGGTCTGGTACGCGGGGACACCGACGGGCTCACCTTCCGCAAGGTCAGCGGGCCGCGGTGGATCAGCGTCTCGGCCGACGGGGAGGTCACCGGGACACCGCGCGTGCGCGACTCGCTGCGTCCGGAGCCCCTGCGGGTCGAGGTCCGCAACGCGCGCGCCGAGACCAGCACGGCGACGGTCGGCATCGACGTCCGCCGGCCGGGCCAGGACCTGGTGCCCGAGCTCAAGGCGATGAGCTTCAACCTGTGGCACAGCGGCAGCCAGGTCGACGACGGCCGGGAGAAGGAGTTGCGGTTCCTGCTCAAGTCCGATGTGGACGTCGTGGGTCTCCAGGAGACTTCGGCCGTCTCCACCCGCGAGCTGGCCGAAGCGCTGGGCTGGGACTATCACCAGTCGAGCACCGACATCGGTGTGATCAGCCGGTACCCGATCACCGAACGCAAGGCGCCGGTGGACAGCGGCCCGCTGTCGGTGGCGACGAAGGTCCGGGTACGGATCGGCGAGCGCCAGGACGTCGTGGTGTGGAACGTCCACCTCGGCTACACCCCGTACGGCCCGTACGACACATGCTTCGGCAAGCTGACGCAGGAACAACTGCTGGCCAACGAGGAGCGTTCCGGGCGCACGCCCCAGATCCAGGCCGTCTTGAGCGAGATGGGACCGGACCTGGCCGCGGCGCGGCGTACGCCGGTGCTGCTGACGGGCGACTTCAACGCCCCGTCCCATCTGGACTGGACCAAGGACACGCGCCGGTGCGGTTACACCACGGTCCCGTGGCCGACCTCGGTGCTGCCCACGCAGGCGGGGCTGCGGGACTCCTACCGGGTGGCGCACCCGGACCCGGTGACCGCGCCGGGCATCACCTGGTCGCCGATCTATCCGGTGTTCACCGGCGGTTACGGGTACGACCCGCACAAGGGCGAGCCCGAGCCGCAGGACCGGATCGACTTCGTCTACTACGCGGGCCCGCTCCAAGTGACCGACTCCAGCGCCCTGGTCGAGGGCACGCCGACGGCCGTCCCCAACCACCGCGGCAACGCCTGGTCCTCGGACCACGCCGCCGTACTCACCACGTTCCGCACGTCCCGGCTCTGACCGCCCCACGCGGGCGGGACCGACCGCCGCACCCCCCCGGGTGCGGCGGGGCGTGACCTGTGGTGGTGCCGGGGGAAGCGGCCGGTAACGCGTCAGCGGTCCGTACCGACGTTTTAGCCCTAACGCTCGACCACCCACCCCCGCACCCCCGGCCCCC
>NZ_JBSFTC010000546.1:0-4506 GCF_053590415.1 Nonomuraea sp. NPDC003201 | reverse complement strand
TCTTCCCATCACCTTGACGGCCACGCCGGCCCCGCGGCCGCGGCGGCCCGGTGGGCGGGCCGCCGGGGCCAGCCGGCCATTTCGCGCCCTCGCCGTAAAACCGCCGCACCGGCCGGTGAGCGGCTGGTGAAGCATCCTGACAACGTCAGGGAGGAGATCGACCGCAGCATCGCCGAGCTGCGCCGCCTATGAGCCCCCAAGCACCGTGCCGCGCCTGCGTGCGCCATGCCCTGCCCACAACCTTGCTGACCGCCGCCGCGGCGGTCAGCCGACGCCCCTCGATGCGGTAGATCTCCCGTCCTGGCCGGGGGCGCAGCTTCGGCCTGCGCCCCGCCGACGACCCGGCCGCGCGGGCCGAGCGCTCGGCGACTGCCTGGTTGGAACGTCTGGGGTTGTTCGTTCGTCATCCGGAGTGTGACGAGCTCTTCAGATCTCGACGAGCGGCTGCGCGTGGCGGCCGCCCGAACGCACCGTGCCGACCACCTGCGGCGCCAACACGCGGCCACCAAGGAGCAGATCCAGCAGGCTCACCACACCCTGACCGGCCTGGAGAAGGACCTGTCCAAGGAGGAGGCCGACGTCACCCGCCTGGAAGGCGGGCTGACCGCTTTCCTGGCCCGCCTGGTGAGCCAGCGCGAGGAGCGGTTGGATCGCGAGCGTGCCGAGGCCGCCGCCGCCAGGCAGCGGCTCGACGGCCACCGGGCCCGGCTGGCCCAGATCGAGGCGGACGAGCGGGCGATCGAGGCCGAGCTGGCGGGGCTCGCGACGGCCTCGGAGGAGTACGAGAAGCTGCTGGCCGAGAAGGAGCGGCAGCTCCTCGCCCGTGGTGATGCCCGCGCCAGTGAGCTGACGGACCTCGGCGCCGCCCTCGACCGTGTCTCGGCGGAGCGGCGGGAGCACACGGAGGCGTACCAGGCCGGGCAGGCTGCACTCCACGCGCTGGCCCAGGTGCTCGGCTACCTCGGCTCGGCCAAGGGCGCCTCCACCTGGGACCTCTTGGGCGGCGGCCTGATCGCCGACGCCGTCGAGCACAACCGGCTGCGCTCCGCCGACGAGGCCGCCTGGCACGCCCAACGGGCCCTGGACGTCTTCTCCCGCGAACTCGCTGACGTCGGCGTCTCCGCGCGGGCCCGCCTGCCCAAGGTGGACACGCGGTGGTTCGTCGACACGTTCTTCGACAACATCATCACCGATGTGATGAAGCATCAGCGCATCGAGAACACCCGCGCCGAGGTCGAGCGGACGGCCCGATGGGTCCAGGACGTGGGGACGCACCTGCGGCACCGCGACGCCGAGCTGTCCAACGAACGCGCGCGACTGCTGGCCAGGCGCGAGGAGTTGCTGCGCGGTTGAGGCGTCCGAGCGGCGCAGTTCGTGAAGCAGCTCGGTCCGGCGGCCGGACGGTCACGACGGACGGGACGCGAGTACGCGACGTAGTCCGTGACGTGGTGGCCGAGGCGGCGCCGGAGGAACTGCCGCTGATGGCGGGGTCGGCCGGGTCCGACGACGTCATGGCCGTACGGCGACTGGCCGGCGACGCGAGACCCTGGGCTTCGGCCTCGGCGAGGTCGCCGCGCTGGTGACTCCCGCGGTGTGGCCGGCGGTGGACCATGCGGCGCAGCGGATCATAAGGCCGGGGTGGACGTCCGGGCCAGCAGGGCGAGGTCCGCGCTGCGCTAACCTTCCGCGGGCCGATCGAGCCTCCGCGAAGACCCACCTGGCGAAGACCATCACCGTCATCAGCGCGGCGGTGCCCACGGCCCTGACCGAGCTGATCACACTCGGGCGAACGCTCAAACGCCGGGCCGCCGACGTGCCGGCCCTCTTCGATCGGGCCGGCACCAGCAACGGACCGGCCGAAGCGATCAACGGCCGCCTTCGCCTACGCAACTCCGCGCCGGGCTTCCGCAACCTCGCCAGATCACTACTCGAGGCCGGCGGGTCAGACCACATCAGATGAGCCCGGAAAGTTTTGAAAGAAATCCGGGAGGCGTGTCGGATCGGGGCGGTGGTGTTCGTAGCAGGGGTGAGGCCCGCCACAAGGCGCGCGCGACCAACTGCCCGCAAGGAGACACCATGACTGCCACGTACACCTTCGACATCTTCTCCACGCTCGACGGCTTCGCCAACCACAACGGCGACTGGGGCGGCTACTGGGGCAAGCAGGGCCCCGAATTCCTCGCCTATCGCGCCGCTGCCTACCGCGACCCGCTGCGCATGGTGCTCGGGGCCAAGACCTACTCGTCGAACGCGCCGTTCCTTGACGCGGGCTTCGACCGCAGCCTGTTCGACGGGTGGATCACGCGCATGTTCGACTCGCCGGTCACGGTGCTCTCCAGCCGGCTGACCGAGCCGCTCGAGTGGCCGGACACGACCATCGAGTCCGGCGATCCTGTCGAGGTGGTCACGCGCCTCAAGGCCGAATCCGATGTGCCGCTGCGCTCCCACGGCAGCTTGACGCTCAACCGGACGCTGCTGAACGCCGGCCTGATCGACACCATCGAGGTGACGGTCTTCCCAGTGATCTCCGGGTCGACCGGCGTGGACCGGATCTTCGACGGTGCGGACGACTTCGACCTCGAACTGCTCGAGGCCCGGACCTTCGACGGCCACACGCAGGTGCTGACCTATCGACCGACCCGACACGGTTGATCGGCGACGGGGCGTCGTTGGGCCATGCCGGGATCGTCATCCTCGCCGCGTGCGTGGTGTATGGCGCTGTGCTCCTGACGACGACACGTTGGCCACCAGCGAATGGCCGATCCCAGGGCGCGACCGCGCGGATTCACACCGACATCCCCGGCGCCGGCCGTCGGCCCCGTTTTCGGACTACCAATCAGTTCACCAGCACGATCTTCCCGCGAGCGTGCCGGCTCTCGCTCAGCTCGTGTGCGGCGGCGGCCTCGGTGAGCGGGAACGCCGCCGCGACCGGCACCCGTAGCCGGCCCTGCCCGGCGAGCTCGACCGCGATGCCGAGGCCGTGCACCGCCAGCGGGTCGGCGGCTCCAACGGCCGCCGCCGTGTCGCCGGCCGGTACGCCGTGCGACAGGTGCACGCCGAGGGCCGCCGCGGTGAGGTCGGGAGCGATCGTCACCACGTGCGCCGGGTTCCCGGTGATGGCGATCAGGTCGGGCAGCGCCCCTCCTGCGCAGTCGCACACCGCGTTCACCCCGCCCGGTGCCAGCGCGCGGACCCGTTCGACCAGACCCGCCCCGTACGTCGTCGCCTCGGAGCCCAGCGAGCGCAGGAAGTCGTGGTTGTGCTCCCCGGCCGTGCCGATGACGGTGGCGCCACGGGCGACCGCGAGCTGCACGGCCACCGTGCCCACCCCGCCGGCCGCGCCCTGCACCAGCACGGTGTGCCCGGCGCCGACCGCGAGCCGGTCGAGCACCCGGGTGGCCGTCTCGACGCTGCCTGCGGCACCACCGGCCTCCTCCCAGCTCCACGCGGCCGGTTTCGGCGCCCAGGCGGCCAGGACCGCGTGATCGGCGTTGGCGCCGCGCGCGGTCGTGGCGGTCATGCCGAACACCTCGTCGCCGACCCCGACACCCGTGACGCCGTCGCCGACCTCGTCCACCACGCCGGCGGCGTCGAACCCGGTCCGGTACGGAAACGTCACGGGCACCACGTCACGCATCTTCCCTGAGCGGATGGACGTCTCCCCCGTCGACAATCCGGACGCCCGTACGGCGACGCGGATCGTCCCCGGCCCGGCATGCGGCTCCTCGACCTCGGCGACATGCACCACGCCGGCCGGGCCGTACTCGGAAAACTGAACTGCTCTCATGCGCCGTACCGTAACGGAACACCCCGTCCGTTTGACTAAAGTGAGAGCGGTGACGGCCGAAGTGAGTCAGAAGCTGCGCTCCGACGCCCGCGACAACCGCGCGCGCATCCTCGCGGTCGCCCGCGCGACCTTCGCCGCCGAGGGCCTCGACGCGCCGATCCGGGAGATCGCCCGGCGCGCGCAAGTCGGCGCGGCCACCGTCTACCGGCACTTCCCGACCAAGGAAGCGCTGCTCAGCGAGGTCTTCGCCGAGCCGATCGCCATGTGCTCGGCGGTCGTCGAGGAAGGGCTGGCGCAGGCCGACCCGTGGCGCGGGTTCTGCCTGGTGATCGAGAAGCTCATGGAGGTGCACGCCCTCGACCGGGGCCTGTCCGGCGCGTTCACCTCGCAGCTGCCGTACTTCGCCGCGGACCGCGACCGTACGATCCGGCTGCTGCTCCGACTCATCCGGCGCGCGAAGGAGGCGGGCGGCCTGCGGGCGGACTTCGTCCTGGAGGACTTCATCCTGGCGATGATGGCGAACGAGGGCATCCGCGCCGAGTCACCCGAGCAGCGAGCGGCGGCCTCGCGCCGTTTCGCGGCCCTGATGATCCAGTCGTTCCGTGCCGACCCCGTCCGCGCGCCGCTTTCATTGCCGCGGTCGCCGTTGGTCACGTTGGTGCTGCCGTTGGTCGACCAGTTGCCGGTGACGGTGAAGTTCCCCATGTTCTCGCCGCCCC
>NZ_JBSFTC010000545.1:0-4535 GCF_053590415.1 Nonomuraea sp. NPDC003201 | reverse complement strand
GTCGTCTCGCTGACCACACTGCCCAAGATGACGGCGAAGAAGCCCACCGGCAACCTCGACTCCCGCTCGGGAGCGGGCGTGATGAAGCTGCTGCGCGAGCTGAACGCGGGCGGCACCACCGTGGTCGTCATCACCCACGACCGCGACATCGCGTCCTCGCTGCCCCGTCAGGTCGAGATGCTGGACGGCCTGGTCGTGCCGGAGGCGCGCGTTGGGCGCGTGGACGGAGTCCGGACATGACTCCTCTGGTTGCCGCCCGGATGCGGCCGCGCGACGTGATCAGGGTCGGCGGGGCGGGCCTGCGGGCCAGGCCGCTGCGGGTGTTCCTGTCGGCGCTCGGCATCGCCATCGGCATCGCGGCCATGCTCGGCGTCGTCGGCATCTCCGCCTCCAGCCAGGAGGACCTCAACCGGCAGCTCGAAGCGCTCGGCACGAACCTGCTCACCGTCTCGCCCGGCCAGACCCTCTTCGGAGAGGCGTCCCACCTGCCCGCCGAGTCGGAGGGCATGATCGGCCAGATCGACCCCGTCACCGCGGTCACCGCCACCGGCACCACACCGGCCAAGGTCTACCGCAACGACCACATCCCCGAGGCCCAGACCGGCAGCGTCTCCGTCACCGCCGCCCGCCTCGACCTCGTCGAGGACGTCGGCGCCACCGTCGTCAGCGGCGTCTGGCTGAACGAGGCCACCCACCGCTACCCGGCCACCGTGCTCGGGGCCAAGGCGGCCGACCGGCTCGGCGTCGTCCAGGCCGGTCCCGACCAGCGGGTGTGGCTGGGCGGGCAGTGGTTCACCGTCGTGGGCGTGCTCGCGCCCGCGCCCCTGGCCCCCGAGCTCGACACGGCTGCCCTGGTCGGCTGGCCGGTCGCGGAGGAGCGCCTCGGCTTCGACGGGTACGCGACCACGATCTACACCAGGGCCCAGGAACAGCACGTCGCCGCCGTCCGCGACGTCCTGGCCGCCACCGCGAACCCGGAGACGCCCAACGAGGTCGAGGTGTCGAGGCCGTCCGACGTGCTGGCCGCAAAACAGGCCACCGACGCCACGCTGAACGCGCTCCTGCTGGGCCTCGGCGGCGTCGCCCTGCTGGTCGGCGGCGTGGGCGTGGCCAACACGATGGTCATCTCGGTGCTGGAGCGGCGCGCCGAGATCGGCCTGCGCCGCTCCCTCGGGGCCACGCGCGGCCAGGTCCGGGTGCAGTTCCTCGCCGAGTCGCTGCTGCTGTCGGCCATCGGCGGCGTGGGCGGCGTGCTGCTCGGCATCGGCGTCACGGCGGCGTACGCGAGCCTGCAGAGCTGGCCCGCGATCGTCCCGGTCTGGGCGATGCTCGGCGGCGTCCTCGCCACGCTGGTCATCGGCGGCATCGCGGGCTTCTACCCGGCCGTACGGGCCGCGCGGATGTCGCCGACGGAGGCCCTGGCCACTCCGTGAGCCTGTCCGATTTCGACAAGAGAACGGCCCAGAGGAAGGAGTAGCTTCGCCGTCATGGACGTGATCGACCGTGCTGAGACATATCTGCAGCTCCACGGCCGCCTGATCGACAGGTTGCGGTTCGCGGCGCTGTTCCGGGACGGGCCCCGCGAACGGGTGCTCGACGTGCTGCGCTGCTACCAGAACACCGACGGCGGCTTCGGCCACGCGCTCGAGCCCGACCTGCGCGGCGCGGGCAGCCAGCCGGAGCCGGTCGAGGTGGCCTTCTGGATCCTCGACGAGCTGGACGCGTTCGACTCACCGATGGTGGCCGCCGCGTGCGACTACCTGGCCGGGGTCGGCACGCCGGACGGCGGCGTGCCGTTCGTGCTGCCGTCCGTCCGCGACACGCCCCGCGCGCCGTGGTGGGAGACCCCCGACGACCCGCCGGGGAACCTCGTCCCCACCGCGTCGATCGCGGGGCTGCTGCACAAGCACGGCAGCACGCATCCCTGGCTCGCCGCCGCGACCGACTTCTGCTGGTCGCGGATCGCCGCCCTCACCGAGATCAGCCCGTACGAGGCCCGCGCCGTCGTGACGTTCCTGGACCTGGTGCCGGATCGCCCTCGTGCGGAGTCGGAGTTCGCGCGGTTGCGTGACGCGCTGCTCGCGAACGTCTCCTTCGACCCTGACGCGCCCGGTGACGCTCACTTCCCCCTGGATTTCGCGCCGTCGCCGCTGCGGCTCCCGATGTTCACGGAGGACGTCCTGGACACCCACCTCGACGCCCTGCTCCGCGCGCAGTCCGACGACGGGGGCTGGAGCGGGAACTGGCTGATGTGGACGCCGCTGGTGGAGCACGAGTGGGGCGGCTACCTCACCGTGCACCGGCTCAGGACGCTGCGGGCGTACGGGAGGCTGCCGGGGTTCTGTCAGTGAGGCGGAGTACGTTGGAGGCATGTATGTGGAACGGCCTCCGACCGCCGACCTCGCGGGCCGTCTCGCCTGCGTGTGGCATCAGGTCAGCGAGGCCGACGCCACGCAGCTCGTGGTGCCCGACGCCTGCGTCGACCTGATCTGGGGGCCGGAGGGGCTGTTCGTGGCCGGTCCGGACACCGGGCCCATGCCGACCCCGATGGCCTCCGGCGACACCTTCGTCGGCATCCGCTTCAGGCCGGGGGCGGTGGGCGACTTCTTCGGCGTCCCGCTCCAGGAGTTGCGCGACCAGCGCGTCCGGGTCTCCGACCTCCCGTCCCTCCGCGACCAGCCCGTCCGGGTGCCCGCCCTTCCATCTCTCCGTGATCAGCCTGCCCGGCTCGCCGAGCTCACCTCCCTGCACGATCAGCCCGTCGGGGTGTTCGCTCTCTCCTCCCTCCGCGATCAGCGGGTCTCGGTGTCTGACCCCCCGTCCCTCCGGGATCAGCCCGTTCGGCTCGCCGACCTCCCGTCACTGCACTCCGCGGATGTCGCGCCTCCCGGGCGGCTCGGCGCGATGCTCGCGGCGGTCAGGGAGCGCCTGGCCCGCGAGGACCCCGCCGATCCCACGGCCGCCGCCATCGCCGGCGCGCTCAGGATGGGCCGCACGGTCGGCGAGGTGGCGTGGGACCTGGGGTTCAGCGAGCGCCAGCTGCACCGCCGCAGCCTGGTCACGTTCGGCTACGCGCCCAAGATCCTCCAGCGCATCGTCCGCTTCCAGCGCGCGCTGACCCTGGCCCGCGCGGGCGTCCCGCTGGCGGAGGTGGCGGTCACGGCGGGCTACGCCGACCAGGCGCACCTGTCACACGACGTCAAGCGGCTGAGCGGGGTGTCCATGCGCCACCTGGTCTCACCCGCGGGGTAGCTTGCCCGACACCAGCGCCTGCGCCCATCCGGCGGCCGGGTCGCTGTCGATGAACAGCGCCCGCGCCAGCAGGCTGAGCGGAATGGCGAGAATGGCGCCCAGCGGGCCCAACACGAATGTCCACACGATCAGCGAAAGAAATGTCATCGTCGTCGACAGCCCCACGGCGTCCCCCAGGAACTTGGGAAGAACGAACGACTGCGTGACGACATTGGTCACGGTGTACGCGGCGACGACGAGCAACATTTTCTGCACGCCGCCGTCCAGCAGCGCGAGCATGGCGGGCGGCAGCAGGCCGATGATGAAACCGATGTTGGGGATGTAGTTGGCGATGAGCGCCAGCACACCCCAGAGCAGCGGGAGCGGTACGTCCAGCAGCGTCAGGGCGATCACGTCGAGCACCGCGTAAATGATCCCGAAGACGGTCGAGACGATCAGGTACCGCCGAGTTTTGTGCGCGAACGTGGCCAGCGCGGGGACGAGCCGCGCGCCGTTGCCCGTGCCGGAGGTGAGTATTTTCGCCGTCACCGGAGCGTCGAGACACATTGCCAGCAACAACACGACAATGAGAAACATCGACGACAGAATGGCGATCACACTGCCCAGCAGAGCCTGCGCGAATTCCACGATCTTGCCGGGGTCGAACGCCGCCAGCCCTTTGTTGAGCACGTCGTTGCTGACGCCGTGCGTGGTGGCCCAGTGCTGGGCGTCGGAGAGCAGTCGCTGGAACTGGGCGGCGTACGAGGGAAGCAGCGCGGCGAGCTGGGCGGCCGAGATGACCAGGATGCCGACCATGCCGAGAAGCACGAGCACGACGATGAGGAACGGCACCGCGACCTGGAGCCAGGTGGGCGCGTGCCAGGCGGCGAGCCTGCGCCGCACGGGGGAGACGGCGATGACGAGCACCAGCGCCAGCACGATGGGGCCGGCTATCGACGCGACCTCACGGATGCCGTAGAGGACGATGACGGCGGCCGCTATGCCCACCAGGATGATGAGCGCCCTTGGCGCCGCTTGCTCTCGCACGGCCGGTACGTACCCCCGGTAGGCGTGCGTACCGTCGATTTGACGGTTCCCGGAGGCGTACATAGAGTTCACCAGTCCCGAGAGGGCGGCGCTTGATCGTCGATCTCACTCGGGGGCAACCTCCCTTCCACTTCGGTGCGAGACGTGCGCGTCTGGTTCTGGGGGCTGGTAAGTTAGAGGGGTTGTCCCGGAAGCGGGGCGGGTCTTAATTCCAGCAGGTCGAGCAAGTCGGGTCAATTTGACAGGGACTTGAACGG